>JAFDWI010000286.1 GCA_018268545.1 Actinomycetota bacterium | reverse complement strand
GGTCTTGGGTGGTCCGATCGGATGGGCCGCGGGCGCCGCCGTCGGAGCCGGGGCGGGTGCGATCGGCGCGAAGGTCGTCGACCTGGGAATTTCGGACGAGTGGGTCGAGTGGTTCCGGGCGACGGTGGAGCCCGGCTCGACGATCGTCGCGGTGTTGGTCGACGACGTGAACCGCGATGCGCTCGTCGCCGAAGCCGCGCGCTTCCCCGGCGCGGAGGTCGTGTCGACGAGCCTGGATTCGGCGACGCTGGCTCGTCTGCGTGAAGCCGTCGGCCAGGACACCGGCACCGCCGAACCCGACGAGGCGCCCGAGCCCTCGGCATGACAGCCATCACCGTGGATGTATCACGACCCCGAGGATCCTTGGAACAGACGAACGCGCGGGTGCTCGGCCGTCCCCCGACGAACTGGAGATCCCCATGACCGACCACGACTTCGACCCGACCCTCGGCACGGTCGCCACCTCCTGCGGGCAGGTGCGCGGCGACCACGCCCGCGGCGCCTACCGGTTCCTCGGCATCCCCTATGCGGCACCACCGATCGGAACGCTGCGTTTCGCACCTCCGCAGGCCCCCGAGGGGTGGACGGGCGTGCGCGACGCGACCGGCACGTTCCCCCAGGCACCCCAACCACCCGACATGATGACCCAACTGCTCGGCCCGGACGCCGCCGCACCGCCGCAGTCCGAAGCGGACTGTCTGACCCTGCATGTGTGGACCCCGGCTCCCGACGGAGCCCGACGCCCCGTGATGGTGTGGATCCACGGCGGCGCGTTCACCAACGGTTCGGGCACGATCCCCTGGTACGACGGTGCGGCACTGGCGAGAAGGGACGTCGTGGTCGTCACGGTCAACTATCGGCTCGGTGCCTTGGGTTTCCTGCACCTGGCCGATCTGGCGGGCGACCGGTACGCGGGGAGTGGCAACGTGGGTCTCCTCGACCAGGCCGCCGCGCTCGGCTGGGTACGCGACAACATCGAGGCCTTCGGTGGCGATCCGGCGAACGTGACGATCTTCGGTGAGTCCGCCGGTGGGATGAGCGTCGGCACGCACCTCGCGCTTCCCGCATCCAAAGGACTGTTCCACCGGGCGATCGCCGAGTCCGGTGCCGCGTCGAACGCGTCGGATCCGGATCGGGCGAGCGACGTCGCGACCCGCATGTGCGCCGAGCTCGGCGTGGAGCCCGGCGACGTGGACGCGCTGCGGGCGGTCCCGATCGAAGCCCTACTGGTCGCGCAGTCCGCGGTGGGCGCCGAGATCGGCGACGTGTCGGGGTTGCCGTTCCAGCCGGTCGTCGACGGCACGACCCTCCCCGATGCACCCCTGGACGCGATCCGAGCGGGTTCGTCGGCCGGGGTCGATCTGCTGACGGGCACCAACCTCGACGAGATGCGCCTGTTCTTCATGATCGTTCCGGCGCTGAAACCGGGGGACGACGCGACGCTGTTGCATCGGGCGAGACGCTTCGCGCCTGCCGACCCCGAAGGGCTGGTCGAGGCCTACCGATCGATCGAACCCGACGCGACACCCGACGCCCTCGCAGAGCGGATCTCGACCGATCTGGTGTTCCGCATCCCGGCACTGCGCATGGCCCAAGCGCACCAGGGTCACGGGTCGTGTCACGTCTACGAGTTCCACCACACCTCGACCGCGTTCGGCGGATTGATGGGGTCGACGCACGCGCTCGAGATCCCGTTCGTGTTCGACAACCTCGACGCGCCCGGTGTGGAGATGCTCACCGGGGAGGCCACCGAGGCGACGCAGCGCCTCGCCGCGAACATGGCCGACACCTGGACGACGTTCGCCCGCACTGGAACACCCCACGCCGATGGTCTGCCCGAGTGGCCGCAGTGGCGCGACCCGGACCGGATGACCATGATCCTCGACGTCGACCCGCACGTGGCGGAGGATCCGACCGGCCGGCTCCGACCGGTGTGGGAGAGCTCGGGCATCTGACCCACTCGCATGTCGGCGTCACAGATCGCCGTCGGACATGGACCCCGTCGACGCGTGCCACACCCGGCCCACAGAGTTTCTGACGCCCCGTCAGTTCGGACCTGTCGCAACTAGGCTGCGCGCCGTGGACTACTGGGCATCGATCGCTTTCCTCGACACCGACGTGCAACTGGAGGCGGCGCGCTGTGCGGAGGAATACGGGTTCGCCGGTGTGGCGCTGCCGGACCACCTGTTCTGGTCAGATGCACTCGAAGCCACGTACCCCTACACCCCCGACGGCAAACCGATGTGGACGGCCGACATGCACTGGCCGGACCCGTGGGTGATCATGTCGGCGATGGCGCAGATCACCGAGCGCATCCGGTTCACCACCAACATCTACGTCGCACCGGCCCGCGACCTGTTCACCGTCGCGAAGGCCGTGTCGACCGCCGCGGTGTTGTCGAAGAACCGGGCGATGCTCGGCGTCGCATCGGGTTGGTGCGAAGACGAGTTCCGCCAGACCGGTCAGGACTTCGCGTCACGTGGGAAGCGGTTGAACGAGATGATCGAGGCGCTCGGATTGTTGTTCACCGGCGAGGCCGTGGACTTCCACGGCGAACACTACGACTTCTCCGATGTCCGGATCGCGCCCGTACCGACCGAGAAGGTTCCGGTGATCATCGGCGGAAACTCCAAGCCGGCGATGCGCCGGGCCGCCCGCTACGGCGACGGCTGGATCCCCGCTGCAAGCTCGACGCCCGAGCAGATGGAATCGATGCTCACCGAGATGAGCGAGCTCCGCCGTGCCGAAGGACGTGCGGACGATCCCTTCGAGATCATCGTCGCGTTGCACGCCGCACCGGACCGCGACCTGTATGCACGCTTCGAGGATCTGGGCGTGTCGGGTGTGATGCAGGCACCGTGGCTGACCCGATCGCCCGCCAAGGATCGCTACGGCTACGACGCGGACCACGTCCGCATGCGGATGGAAGCCTTCGCCGAATCCTTCATCGCCTGATCGGTCCGCGTTCGTCGAGCGGGACCAGATGGTGGGATCCGGCCCGCCGAAGATCGTTCGGGCAATGATCATCGGGTGAACGACGTTCGCCGCATCCAGCTCGGGCGCGCGCTACGCGGCTTCGCGGACGGGTTCGTGAGCGTCCTGCTGGCGCGCTATCTGCTCCGACTCGGCTACACCCCGTTCGAGGTCGGCGCGATCGTGACCGGGACGCTGCTCGGATCTGCCGCGCTCACCCTCGCATTCGGGCTCCGCGCACACCGGACCACCCTCGGTCGGCTGCTCGTCGCGGCGTGCATCCTGATGGCGGCCACCGGGATCGGCTTCGCCTCGGTCACCGCGTTCTGGCCGCTGCTGTGCGTCGCGATCGTCGGAACCCTCAACCCCTCGGCAGGAGACGTGAGCGTGTTCCTTCCGACCGAGCAGGCGTTCATCGCCGAACGGGTCACCAAGGAGCACCGGACACGCACCTACGCGATCTACAACCTCGGCGCCGTGTTCGCCGGCGCGGTCGGAGCGCTCGCGACGGGGCTCCCCGATCGGATCGCCCGGGCGGGCGGATGGGCGCCGGTCACCGTCGATCGGTTCGGGTTCGTGTTGTATGCCGTCGTCGCAGCGATCGTCCTCGTGCTCTATCGACCGATTCCGGCCCACGAGGTGGCGACTTCCCGCTCCGCAGCCCCCTCGCGCCATGCGTTGTCGACCTCGCGACGGATCGTGTTGCAGCTCGCGGCGCTCTTCAGCGTCGACTCGGCCGGCAGCGGATTCGTCGTCACGTCGTTGCTCGTGTTGTGGCTGCACCTGCGATTCGGGTTGAGCACATCGGCGACCGCGGGTGTCTTCTTCGCCGCGGGGCTGCTCGGCGCCTGCTCGCAACTCGCGGCTCCGCCGCTCGCGCGTCGGATCGGGATGATCCGCACCATGGCCTACACGCACATCCCCGCGAACCTGATGTTGATCGGCGCCGCGTTCGCACCGAACGGCACCGTCGCGATCGCGCTCCTGCTCGGTCGCGCACTCTTCGCACAGATGGATGTTCCCGCACGTCAGGCATTCGTCATGTCGGTCGTGCCCGAATCCGACCGTCCGGCCGCCGCGAGCATCACGAACGTTCCCCGGAGCCTCGCATCGGCCCTGACCCCGCTCCTCGCCGGTGCGCTGCTGTCGGCGACGACGTTCGGTTGGCCGTTGATCATCGCCGGTGCGACCAAGCTCGCCTATGACCTCGTGCTGCTCATGTTGCATCGCAACACGCCCGAGTCGGTCACCGAACCCGATCGCCCACCTCAGGCGGTCTGACGGGGTTTCTGCCCACTGACCGCCCAGAAGATCACCCGTGCCATCGCGTCCTGCAACGCCGAGGGTGCGACGCCCCACTCCTCCAGCCCGCGCCGGTGTGCCGCGACGTTCGCGAGCATCGACACGAGCACACCGCTCATCGCCGCAGGATCCATCGAGTCGGGGTGACGCCCGTCGATCTGCATCCGGGAAATCGCGTCGCGCAGGGCTTGCGCGGTGTCGGCGAGGAACGAGGTCCGCAGGTCCCGGAAGCGTGCGTCGCCTTCGGATGTCGCCAGGTCGATCACCTTGAGGACCGGTCGATGTTCATCCCAGAAACGCAGGTAGGCACCGGCGAGTTCGTTGGCCGCCTCGAACCCGTCGGCACCACGCCAGGTGGTGGTGGTGACCAACTCGGCGAACCGCTTGCCTTCCTCGGTGAGGTCTTCGGCCAAGGCGAGGACCGCCGACTCCACATCGGGGAAGTACTGGTAGAACGTCGCGGGCGACGTGCCGGCTTCGCGGGCGATGTCGACGACCTTCACGTCGCGATAGGCGTTACGGCGGACCATCGCGGCGGTGCACTCGAGAAGGCGGCGGCGGGTGGCCATGCCCCGGCGGCCGGGAACGCGTCCGTCGACGGCGCGGGGTTCGTCCTCGGTCGGGATCGCTGGGGAAGTTGTTGGCTCGGGCATGACAGGCTCGATCTTGTCGACAGACGTTCAGATACGCTGTGGGTGGATGAAGCGTTCGGCGTAGCTCGTCATCGCGTCACGGCACGCGTCGAGGTCGTTCGGATCGGATCGACCGAACCCGAACGCCGAGGTGAGCAGCGTCGTCACACCGTGGCCCTCGAGTTCCCGGCACACCTCCGGTTCGGGCTTTGCACGAAGTCCCGTGGCGATCTCGAAGGGTTCATCCGATCGACCGGCCTCACGACGCAACCCGTGCAGACGATCGACGATGGCGAGGAGTTCATCCACTGGGTAATCGAGCCCGAGCCAGCCGTCACCCATGCGCGCCGCGCGGGTCACGGCGAGGTCCGTGTGCCCACCGAACAGCACCGGGATCGGATCGACCGGCGCAGGTGACATCTGCACGCAGGAGAAGTCGTAGAACGCGCCATGATGCTCGACCGGCTCGCCCGACCAGAGCGACCGCATCACGCCGATCGCCTCGACCATGCGGGCACCACGGCGCTCGAAGGGCTCATCGAGGGCCTCGAACTCCTCGCGGAGCCAACCGGCGCCGACACCGAACGCGAGGCGTCCACCCGCGAGGAACGACGTCGACGAAACCTGCTTGGCAACCGCGATCGGGTGGCGGTACCCGAGCACGTAGACGTTGGTGAAGAAGCGCAGGCGCTCGGTGGCCGCGGCGCATGCGGCGATCGCCACGAGGGGATCCATCCACGGCGAGGTCGGCGAATAGGCGGGCATTCCGTCGGCCGAATACGGGTAGCTCGTCTCGAAGCCGATCGGATACACGATGTGGTCGCTGAACGCAACCGCATCGAACCCGACCTCCTCGGCGTGACGCGCCAAGGGGACGAGGAACTCCGCGGGGCTGAAGGTGAGGATCTGACAGAAGTGCACGAGGGGTCACCCGCCGAGAAGCCGGTCGCGCAATTCGAACTTGAGGATCTTTCCCGATGCGTTCGTCGGGAGCGCATCGACGACGTGGACGGTCGCGGGCGCCTTGTAGTTCGCCATCTCGCGCTTGGCCCACGCGACGATCTCGTCCGGATCGACGGTCGCACCGGCGGCAGGAACGACGAACGCGGCACCGACCTCTCCCATGCGTTCGTCGGGGACACCGACGACGGCAACCTGGGCGATCCCGGGGTGCGCGAGCAGCAGTGACTCGATCTCGGCCGGGTACGCGTTGAATCCGCCGCAGATGAACATGTCCTTGACCCGGTCGGTGATCTTCAGGTAGCCGTTCTCGTCCATCACCCCGATGTCACCGGTGTGCAACCAGCCCCGGTCGTCGATCGCCTTCGCAGTCTCGTCGGGGTCCTCGAAGTACCCCTGCATCACGTTGTAGCCACGGACGACGACCTCGCCGGGCTCGCCCCGGGGCACCTCGTGGTTGTCGCCGTCGAAGATGAGCACCTCCATACCGGCCATCGCCTTGCCCGACGTGGTGGCGATCAGCTCGGCAGGGTCGTCGTGGTGGCAGATGGTCGCGAAGCCGCACGCCTCGGTGAGACCGTACGCGGTGACGACCGTGTCGAACCCGAGCACCGACTTCATGTCCTCGACCAGTGACACGGGGATGACCGCCGCCCCGGTCACCGCGAGCCGCAGGCTGGACAGGTCGTGATCGACGCGGTCGGGCCGGTTGAGCATCGTCTGGTAGATGGTCGGAGCTCCGGGCAGCGTCGACACCTTCTCGGCCTCGATGAGTTCCATCATCACGGGGACGTCGAAGGTGGCGAGCGGGAGCATCGTCGCGCCGGCGATCGCACACGCGATGATCCCGGCCTTGTACCCGAAGGAGTGGAAGAACGGGTTGACGATCAGGTAGCGGTCGTCCCGGTCCAGCCCGGTGGCGGCAACCCAGCCCTGCACGCAGCGCAGCATCTGCCCGTGGGCGGTGAGCACCCCCTTGGGCCGGCCCGTGGTGCCCGAGGTGAACATCATGTCCGAAAGGTCGTCCGCGCCGACCTCGGCGATACGGGCGTCGAGCACGGCGTCGTCGATCACGTCCCCGGCGGCGAGGAAGTCGTCCCATCCACGGGTGCCCTCGGGTGCGTCGTCGCGCAACACGACGATCTCACGCAGCGTCGGCAATCCGCCGGCGGCGTCACGCGCGCCCTGCAGCATGCCGACGTACCCGTTGCCGAGAAAGCCGTCGACGGTGACGAGCGCGACGGCACCGCTACGCTGCAGGATCCAGGCTGCCTCGGCGCCCTTGTAACGGGTGTTGAGCGGCACGAGCACGGCCCCCACCGAGTGCAGGCCGACCAGGGCGGCCACCCATTCGTGGCAGTTGGGGGCCCAGATCGCGACCCGGTCCCCCTTGGTGATCCCGACTGCGAGGTACGCCTTCGCAGCCCGTCGGGCGTTCGAAGCGACGTCGTTCCAGCTCAATCGGACATCGCCGTCGACGATGGCTTCCGCGTCGCCGAATCGGAAGGCGGCATCCGCGAACAACCTGGGGACACTCCCCCAGCGGACGTCGGCTCTGCCGGCCTCGATCGGTGTGACCATCAGACTTCCTTTCGAATCGGACCCGGTTCGGACGCTTCCCAACATCCGATCACCTCGGCGCTGGTCGTGATCGTGGCGAGCAACGCGAGCGTGTTGTCGATGACCGCTTCGGCATAGGCGGCGGGGAGCCCTGCCACGGCGTCACGCGGCAACACGAACTGGTAGCCGAGGTTGACGGCATCCATCACGAAATTCGTCATCCCGACGTTGACCGACACCCCCACCCCGACGATCGTGGTCACACCCAGGTTCCGCAGGATCGGGTCGAGGTCGGTCCCGGCCATCGGGCCCAGTCCGTGCAGTCGGGTGATCGAGAAGTCGGTCGGATCCGGGCCGAGTTCGGGCACCACCTGCGCTGCGGGGGATCCGACCGTGAGCTTCACCGGAGCCTTCGCGACGCCGTGGAACAGCCGGGCGTTGCGGTTCGCTCCGAGCCCGTCGGGTCGCCGGGCCGCGAGGTTGTGGATGACGGGGACGCCCGCGGCACGTGCGGCCCGAGCGAGGGTTGCCAGGTTCGGCCGGATCGGTGCGGCAACCGCCGCGAGCTGGGGCAGTGCAGACTGCTCGCCGATCACTCCGCCCTGGCACTCCTGGGTGACCAGCGCACAGTGCGCAGGCTCGACCAGCGCAGCGAGATCGACGGGCATGGCGCGAATCTAGTCAGTCGACGAACGACATCTGACGCAACGTCAGATCGATCGTGCCGGTCAACCGGGGAGGTAGTCGGCGAGCACGCCGAACTTCACGTCGTCCTTGCGGGCCTGGGCGAGCGCCGCGTCGAAGTCGATGTCGAAGGTCTTGCGAAAGTGCATGAGGATGATGTCACCCGGCTGCAGCGCGGATCCGGCCTGGAACTGGACCCGACCGTCGTTGACCGCGGCATGCCAGTAGACGAGGTACTTGAACCCACAACTCGCGAGGGCCTGCTTCGTGACGGCGTTGTAGTTGCCATAGGGCGCCCGCACGAATCGGGGACGCTGCCCGAGCTTCTGGGTGAGGATGTCGGCGGCGCCACAGATCTCGCGCTGCTGGCCGGCGAGACCGAGTTTGGGAAGATTCGGATGGTTGATGGTGTGGTTCCCGAGCACGGCACCATGGCTCAACCACTCAGCGAAGAATGCCGGATCGGCGGCGACCGCCGTTGCGACGGGAAAGATCGTGACCGGAATTCCGGCGGCGATGAACCTCCGCGTGAACTCCGGGTCGCGCACGAGCCCGTCGTCGATGGTGAGGAACACCACCCGATTCCCCGGCGCGACGGGGATCTTCGACACCACCTGAACGCCCGCCATCGGGGTCGGCGCTGTCGCGGGTGGCGGTGCGACGAGCGATTCCAAGGTCGTCGAGGTCGCCGTGGTGGTCGCCGCAACCGTCGTCGTGGAACGGGCCGGCTGCGTCGAAGCGGCACGTGTCGTGCCGGCGGCCCGGGACCCAGATCCGGCCGCGCAGGCACTCATGGCTGCCGAGACGAGCAACGCCGTCGCGCCCTGAGCCATCGTGACGACTCCCGAACGACTCCGGTGACGCGAGATCGCGTGCGACCACCGCATCAGCGGGCTCCGCCGACGATCCTGGTGAGGTTCGCGGCCTTGAGTTCGGTCTCGGCCCACTCGCCGAGGGGGTCCGACCCCCAGGTGATGCCACCGCCCGTGCCGTAACAGAGCGCCCCGTCTTGCCACCAGAACGTACGAATCGCCACGGCCAGATCGGCCGTGGCACGATCGGCGTCGACCCATCCCATTGCCCCACAATAGGGCCCACGCGGTACGGGTTCGATGTCGGCGATCAACCCGAGCGCCGCGCATTTCGGCGCACCGGTGACCGATCCGGGCGGAAAGGTGGCGTCCAACAGCTCGGGCCAACCGACGTCGGGGCGGAGCCGACCCTGCACGGTCGAGACCAGGTGCACGAGACCAGGATGTTCCTCGACCGCGCACAGCACGGGCGCCGTCACCGAACCCCATTCGCAGACCCGCCCGAGGTCGTTTCGGACCAGGTCGACGATCATGACGTTCTCAGCGAAGTCCTTGTCCAGGAATTCGCCCC
>JAFDWI010000285.1 GCA_018268545.1 Actinomycetota bacterium | reverse complement strand
TGGCCGAGTCGCCGAAGTGGAAGCGGGTGGGAAGCTTCACCGAGAGGGGGTCGAAGACGAAGTGGGAGGTGTTCGAACGTGTGGGTTCGAACTCCTCGTGATCGTCCGGACCAGGTCGTCCACCTGGCTCGTGAGGTCCTCGAGCGTCCCGCTGTTGTCGACGACGATGTCGGCGCGCGCGACGCGTTCGGACCGTTCGACCTGACGGGCGATGCGGGCCCGGGCATCGACTTCGGCGAAGCCCCGGTGGTCGACGAGGCGGCGCACCGCGATCTCCGGGTCGAGGTCGACGACGACGATGAGTTCGAGGTCGTCGCGGCCCGATTCGACCAGCAGGGGGATGTCGAGGATGACCGGGCCGGCGGTTTCCGCCAGTGCTGCGAGTCGGCGCTCGATTTCGGTTCCGACGGCTGGATGGACGATCGCATTGAGGCGCTCGAGTCGCTCGACGTCGTTGAACACGATGTCGGCGAGTGCCCGACGATCGAGTTCACCGGTCGGCAACAGCATCGACGCGCCGAATTCCTCGACGATCGCTTCGAGGGTCGGTTCACCCGGTCGTTGCAGATCCCGGGTGATCGCGTCGGCGTCGACGACGTCCATTCCGCGCCGGCTCAACATGCTCGAGACCGTGGTCTTCCCGCTGCCGATCCCGCCTGTCAACCCGATGAGTTCCACGTCGGCTCACGGTACTCCTCGCGCTGGATGTCGACGTGAGCAGCGGTCCCACGAGGTGGGTGACTCGTCTTCGTGGGTGGGTAGCCATCGATGGTTCGCGGGGCACGAACCAGGTCGAGGCGGATCGTTCCGTTCCCCTCGCCGGCGATGGACTGGCGGCTCTGCCGATCGCTGCCGGTCAACAGCTCCAGCTGTTTCGTCGCATCGTGTTCGTCGTGCGGTTCGCCACGACCCTCACGGCGCTGGTCCTGATCCCCGCATCCGGTGTGGAGCGCGGCGCGCCGATGATCGGTTGGGCGGTGGTCGTCGTCTCGTACAACGTCTTCCGTCTGGTCCGACCGCTCGAGAGTGGTGAGGACACCGTCAGTGTCGTCCAGGTCGTGTTCGAGGTCGCCTTGCACGCGATCGCGGCGGCGTTCACCGGTGCATGGGATTCGCCGTTCGTCTTTCCGCTTCTCCCTGCGATCATGGTGGCCGGATTCGGGCGGGGGATCTGGCCCGCTCTTCGAATCGGGTTCGCGACGGCCGTCGCGGTGAGCACGGTGGAAATCGTCCGAAATCCGGGTCTCCCCGGCGTGTGGGTGAACAACGTGCGTTGGACCCTCTTCCTAGCGCTGGTGGGAGTGATGGCGGGCTATGCACGACGAACCGTCGGCGAGGCCCGAACGACACACACGCTGGCGATGAGCCGGGTCGCGAGCCTCACCGACGCGAACCAGCTGCTGACCTCGCTGCACGCGGTCGCACAGGCGCTCCCCGCGTCACTCGATCTCGACGAGGTTCTCGACTCGATCGTGGCGCGACTCCGTGCTCTGTTCACCTATGACGCTGCCGTCCTGTTGCTGTTGGACGACACCGACGGATCCTGGCAGGTGGCGCGCTGGGACGGCCATCGGCTGTCCGGCGCCCTGGAGCCCACGCAGCTTCCGGGCGTTCTCCGGAAGGTCCAGCTCGACCGCACCGTGCGCCGGATCGCGGACCTCTCGGTCCACGGCGGCGGTCTCCTGCCCAAGATGGCGTCGGGCCTGTACGGCCCACTGATCGCGCGGGGTGAATTCGTCGGCCTGGTGGCCCTCGAGGCCCTCCCGGAGAACCTGTACGGTGGATCCGATTCCGATCTGTTGCAGGGATTCCTCGAACAGGCGGCGCTCGCGATCTCGAACGCGCAGGTCTTCGAGCGGCTCAGGACCGTCGGAGCCGACGAGGAACGCACCCGGATCGCCCGGGACCTCCACGACCGGATCGGGCAATCGCTGGCCTATGTGGCGTTCGAACTCGATCGGATGGTCAAGGCCCACGAGGACGGCCGAGACCTCGGGCCGTCACTCGTGCAACTTCGAAACGACGTTCGCGGCGTGATCGGCGAAGTACGTGACACGCTCTACGCTCTGCGGACCGACGTGTCCGAAGACCATGATTTCGTGGCCACGATGCACGAGTTCCTCGAGCGTGTCGAGAAGCGATCAGGCCTGCGGGTCATGCTCAAGGCTGACGCACCGGTTCGGCTGACGATTCTTCCGGAGCGGGAGTTCTGGCGAATCGCGCAGGAAGCGGTGATCAACGTCGAACGGCACGCGCAGGCCACGACGGTCGCCGTCCTGTGGCGCACCGACGGGAACTCCGCGGTCCTCGAGGTCGTCGACGACGGCGTCGGCCTCCCGGAAGGACGGGCCGGTCGGCTCGATTCCTACGGGATCATGGGGATGCGCGAGCGTGCCGCGAGCATCGGAGCGACGTTGCAGGTCACGAGCCCCCCCGGGCGCGGTACGGTGGTGCGATGCCGACTCGATGCGCGATGAGCACGCAGAGCGACGAGTGTCGATGACCATCCGGCTGCTGTTGGCCGACGATCATCGAATGCTCCGCGAGGGACTCCGTCGGTCGCTGACCGACGAGGGGTTCGACGTGGTCGGCGAGGCGGCCGACGGGGAAGAGGCGATCCAGCTCGTCGACGAGCTTCGGCCGGACGTCGTGCTCATGGATGTGACGATGCCCAACATGGACGGTGTGGAGGCGACGCGTCGGATCCGTGAGCAGATCCCGGACACGAAGGTCGTGATGCTGACGATGCACGCGGATCGTGAAGTGGTCGCCGAGGCGCTCCGTGCCGGCGCAGTGGGCTATCTGGTGAAGGACTGCTCGACCGAGGAGATCTGCGAGGCGATCCGGATGGCGGTGCAGGACGATGCGGCGCTCTCGGCGGACATCGCCGCGTCGATGCTGGACGAGGTCCACCGGATCGACGCACCCGGTGACCCACATGTCGTGACCCGCCGGGAGGAGGAGGTGCTCCAACTCATCGCGGATGGATGTTCGACGGTCGAGGTTGCCGAACGACTGTTCATCTCCCAGAAAACGGTCAAGAACCATCTTGCGTCGATCTACCAGAAGCTCGACGCACGCGACCGTACGCAGGCGGTGCTCAGCGCGGTTCGTATGGGGATCGTCCACCTGAGCTGATCGTGATCGTGTCCACCATGTGGCGGTTGCCACGAAATAAGACGGATTACCTATTCAGTTCGTGCTAGTTTTCACCGACAGTAGTACCGACCGGAAGACCGGGCCCCACAAGGTGGTCCGCCGACAAGGGAGTAATGCCCATGCTGACCAATTACGAACACATCGCCGCCTACCTGCGGGCCCGCTTCGGAGACACCGAGCGTGGTGCCTCCCTCGTGGAGTACGCCCTGCTGGTGGCCCTGATTGCCGTTGTGTGCATCCTCGCGATCACCTTCCTCGGCAAGGCCGCATCGTCGAAGTTCTCGACGGTCGGATCCGCCGTCAGCCAGGCCGGAAACTGATCCGGACAACGGCACGTTGAAGTTGAGGGGGTCGATCCGGGCGGATCGACCCCCTCGTCTTTTCTCGGCCTCGAGCCGAGTTCGAGGAGTGAAAAGGAGATGGGGATGGACTCGTTGAAGAACATGTGGAAGCGCATCAGAGACCGCCACGAAGACGGCGAGTTGGGTGCATCGCTCGTGGAGTACGCCCTGCTGATCGCCCTGATCGCCGTCGTGTGCATCGGCGCGATCACCTTCATCGGCAGATCGTCGAGTTCGCAGTACAGCCACTTCGGGAACTGCTGGGCCAAGGCCGGCACGAACGCGGACATGTCGGACTGCCACTGATCCCGGGGGAGTCGTCCGTGCGCCCACCGCACGAGATCGCCTCGTAGTATCGACTCGTGGATGTCACTCCGTTCCAGGTCGTTTCCGAGTTCGACCCGGCGGGTGACCAGCCCCGCGCGATCCGCGAACTCACCGAGGGGATCGCGCGAGGCGATCGATTCCAGACGCTGCTCGGCATCACCGGGTCGGGGAAGTCGGCAACGATCGCGTGGACGATCGAACAGGTCCAGAAGCCGACGCTGGTCATTGCACCGAACAAGTCCCTGGCCGCCCAATTGGCGAACGAGCTCCGCGGGTTCTTCCCGAACAACCGCGTCGAGTACTTCGTCAGTTACTACGACTACTACCAGCCCGAAGCGTACGTCCCGTCGTCGGATACCTACATCGAGAAGGACTCGTCGGTCAACGATGAAGTCGATCGCCTGCGTCACGCGGCGACGTCGGCGCTCCTGACCCGGCCGGACACGATCGTGGTCGCGTCCGTGTCGTGCATCTACGGTCTCGGCTCGCCAGATGAGTACCGGGACAAACTCCTGTACCTGAGAATCGGCGACAGCTTCGATCAACGGTTGCTGCTTCGCAAGCTGGTCGACATGCAGTACGACCGGAACGACACGAGTTTCGTCCGAGGAAAGTTTCGAGTCCGGGGCGACACGATCGAGGTCCACCCCGCGTACGACGAGACGGCGCTTCGCATCCAGATGTTCGGCGACGAGATCGAGGCGCTGGTGGTCGTCGATCCTCTGACCGGCGAGAAGCTTGCGGATCTCGATGAGATCTCGATCTTTCCGGCGACGCACTACGTGGCGAGCGACGAGCGCCTGCGTGCCGGGATGTCCAGGATCGAAGCCGAGTTGCAGGAGCGACTCGCGTGGTTCGAGGCGAACGGCAAGCTGTTGGAGGCGCAGCGGCTCCGGATGAGGACGACGTACGACCTGGAGATGATCGCGGAACTCGGCTTCTGCAGCGGGATCGAGAACTACTCGGCTCCGATCGACGGTCGTTCGGCCGGCGAGCCGCCTTACACGCTGCTCGATTTCTTCGGCGACGACTATCTGGTGGTGATCGACGAATCGCACGTTTCGGTGCCCCAGATCCACGGGCAGTACAAGGGCGACCGCGCACGCAAGGAAACGTTGATCGAACACGGGTTCCGGCTTCCTTCGGCCGCCGACAACCGACCGTTGCAGTTCGAGGAGTTCATCGACCGGGTTCCCCAGGTCGTGTTCCTGTCGGCGACACCCGGCGACTACGAACTCGAAGTGTCCGCGCAGGTCGTCGAGCAGATCGTGCGGCCGACCGGACTGGTCGACCCCGAGGTGATCGTCAAGCCGACGGAAGGGCAGATCGACGATCTGCGCGCCCAGATCGACGAACGGGTTTCCGACGGCGCGCGGGTCCTCGTCACGACATTGACGAAGAAGATGGCCGAGGACCTGACCGACTACCTCTTGGAGCAAGGCGTCCGGGTCCGGTACCTCCACTCCGAGATCGACACCATCGAACGCATCGAGATCCTTCGTGATCTGCGCCTCGGCGAGTTCGACGTGCTCGTCGGGATCAACCTCCTCCGCGAAGGTCTGGATCTGCCCGAGGTGTCGCTCGTCGCGATCCTCGATGCCGACAAGGAAGGATTCCTGCGGAGCGAACGTTCCTTGGTGCAGACCATCGGTAGGGCGGCGCGCAACGTCGACGGTCACGTGATCATGTACGCCGACCAGATGACCGATTCGATGCAGCGTGCGATATCGGAGACCAACCGTCGGCGACAGGTGCAGATGGCGTACAACACCGAGCACGGCATCGACCCGCAGACGGTACGCAAAGCGGTGACGGACATCCTCGACTTTCTGCGCCCCGACACCGCGCGGCGAGAAACTCCGGTGCCCTCGGGCGCGCGGGCAGGCCGTGGCGCGGCGGAGAGCCGGAAGCTCGCCGAACTCGCTGCGATGCCGCACGAAGAGCTGGCGCGCCTGATCCAGACGCTGGAGGAGGAGATGTCCGATGCTGCGGCAGACCTGCGGTTCGAATACGCAGCACGGCTCCGTGACGAGATCAAGGACCTCAAGCGGGAATTGAAGCTCGTCGGCTGATCTGGAATGGTTGGACGGCACCCCGGGCCTACGTGGACGTGACCGTCCAGTACCCGAACGGGTGTTCGCTCGTCGCCAGGTGGGAGGTCGGTAGGATCGGACCCCATGGCCGACACGATCGTGATCCGTGGCGCACGTGAACACAACCTTCGAAACATCTCGATCGAACTCCCTCGGGATCGACTGATCGTCTTCACCGGATTGTCGGGGTCGGGAAAGTCGTCGCTCGCCTTCGACACCATCTATGCCGAAGGCCAACGTCGTTACGTGGAGTCGTTGTCGTCCTATGCTCGGCAGTTCCTCGGGCAGATGGACAAACCCGACGTCGACTTCATCGAAGGTCTGTCGCCGGCGATCTCGATCGACCAGAAATCGGCGTCACGGAATCCCCGGTCGACCGTGGGAACGATCACCGAGGTCTACGACTACCTCCGTCTGCTCTACGCCCGTATCGGCGTGCCGCACTGTCCGCACGACGGCACGGTCATCGCTCGCCAGACGCCGCAACAGATCGTCGATCGGATCCTCGAGCTCCCCGAAGGAACCCGTTTCCAGGTGCTCGCCCCGGTCGTGCGGGGACGCAAGGGCAACTACGTCACCTTGCTCGAGGATCTCGCCGCGCAGGGTTACACGAGAGCACGGATCGACGGTGAGGACTTCATCTTCGGTGATGACATCGACCTCGCCCGGTACGAGACCCACACGATCGAGGTCGTCGTCGATCGTCTGATCCGTCGGCCCGGCATCGAGGCGCGCCTCACCGATTCGCTCGAGACGGCGCTCGGACTCGCCGAGGGGGTCGCCGAGATCCAGTTGGTCTCCAAGGCCGACGACGGGAGTGTCCCCAACGGCGAGACGCTCACGTTCAGCCAACATCTCGCCTGCCCGACGTGTGGCCGCTCCTACGACGAACTCGCGCCCCGGAACTTCTCGTTCAACTCGCCCTACGGCGCGTGCGCGTCGTGTGATGGGCTCGGGACGCGCTTCGAGGTCGACCCCGACCTGGTGATCGCGGACCCGTCGCTGAGCGTCGCCGACGGGGTGCTCGCGCCGTGGGCGGGCGGACACATGCGGTACTTCTCGAACCTCCTGCAGGCCGTGTGCGAACAGCACGGTATCGATCCCGATGCGCCGTGGTCGACGTTGAAACCCAAGCACCGTAAGCTTCTGCTGCACGGCCACGACGGCAAGGTGGAGGTGTCCTACAAGAACCGGTACGGCCGGACACGCCGCTACAGCGCGACGTACGAAGGCGTGATCCCGTGGATCCAGCGGCGCTATGCCGAGGCCGAATCCGATGCGCAGCGCGAACATATGCAGACCTACCTGCGCGAGGTGCCCTGCGATGCCTGCGACGGCGCGCGGCTCGGCCCCCTCACGTTGGGCGTCACGATCGGCGGCCGTTCGATTGCCGAGTTGTGCGGGCTGCCGATCGTCGACGCGACGGAGGTCATCGCCGGGTGGGAACTGTCCGAACGTGATCGGCTGATCGCCGAACGGGTCCTCAAAGAGGTCCGGGCGCGGATGGGATTCCTTCTCGATGTCGGACTGGACTACCTCACGCTGTCACGCTCGGCGGCGACATTGGCCGGTGGTGAAGCCCAACGCATCCGACTCGCGTCCCAGATCGGGTCCGGTCTGGTCGGGGTGCTCTACGTGCTCGACGAGCCCTCCATCGGGTTGCACCAGCGCGACAACCATCGCCTGATCGAAACCCTGATTCGCCTGCGCGATCTGGGTAACACGGTGCTCGTCGTCGAACACGACGAGGACACGATCCGCACGGCCGATCATGTGGTCGACATCGGGCCGGGTGCCGGCGAACACGGGGGCACCGTGGTCTTCGCCGGACCCGTGAAGGGGCTGTTGCGTTCGAAGGCGTCACTGACGGGTCAGTACCTGTCGGGCAGGCGGTCGATCCCGGTTCCCGAGCTCCGCCGCCGACCCGGCGACAAATGGCTCACGATCCGGGGAGCGAGCGAGCACAACCTGGCCGGAATCGACGTCGAGATCCCCTTGGGATGTCTGGTCGCCGTGACCGGTGTGTCGGGTTCGGGAAAGTCGACGTTGGTCAACGACATTCTCCTGCGCGTGTTGAACCAGCGCATCTACCGGTCCCGGTTGGCACCCGGACATCACACTCGCGTCGAGGGCACCGAAGCGCTGGACAAGGTCATCGACATCGACCAGTCGCCGATCGGACGGACTCCTCGATCGAACCCGGCGACCTACACGGGCGTGTTCGACCGGATCCGGAAGCTGTTCGCGGAGACACCGGAGGCGAAGGTCCGCGGTTACCTGCCCGGCCGATTCTCGTTCAATGTGAAGGGTGGTCGATGCGAGGCGTGTCGTGGCGACGGGACCATCAAGATCGAGATGCACTTCCTGCCGGATGTCTATGTTCCGTGCGAGGTGTGCAAGGGCGCCCGCTACAACCGCGACACGCTCGACGTGACGTTCAAGGGCAAGAACATCGCCGATGTGCTGGACCTGTCGACCGCCGAGGCCCTCGAGTTCTTCGCGAACCAACCGTCGATCGCCCGCCACATGCAGACGCTCGTCGACGTCGGGCTCGGCTACGTACGCCTCGGGCAGCCGGCGACGACCCTTTCCGGGGGCGAGGCGCAACGCATCAAGCTGGCGAGCGAGTTGTCGAAGCGGGCGACCGGGCGCACGATGTACGTGTTGGATGAGCCGACGACCGGCCTGCATTTCGAGGACGTCCGGAAGTTGTTGACCGTGCTGACGCGGCTCGTCGACCAGGGGAACTCCGTGCTCGTCATCGAGCACAACCTCGACGTGATCAAGACCGCCGACTGGGTCATCGATCTCGGCCCCGAAGGCGGACGCGGTGGTGGGACGATCGTCGCCGAAGGCCCTCCCGAACTGATCGCGAAGACGCCGGGCAGCTACACCGGCGAATACCTGGCGCCGTTGCTGGGGCGGGGTTGATCAGCGCGGTGACGGCTTCGATGCGCGACGGTCAGACCGCGGTGATGTCGAGCATCCGTTGCAGCGCGATTCGGGCCCATTCGGCATCGTCGGAGTGGACGGTGACCTGATTGTGCACGTTGCCGGCGACGAGTTCGTCGAGGATGTAGGCAAGGTGCGGCAGGTCGATCCGGAACATCGTCGAACAGGGGCACACGTCGGGGTCGAGCGATGTGACGAACTTGTCCGGGTGCTCGTTCTTGAGTCGGTTGACCAGATGGATTTCGGTCCCGATGGCGATGTGGGACCCCGGCGCGGCCTTGGAGACGGCGTCGATGATGAAGCTCGTGGAACCCACCTGGTCGGCCAGTCGACAGGTGTTCCACGGTGATTCCGGATGGATGATCACCAGGCCGTCGGGATGTTCGGCCCGGAACGTTTCGACCTGCGCTGGTGAGAACCGTGTGTGGACCGAGCAGTGTCCCTTCCACAACAGGAAGGCGGCCTCCTTGCAGTCGGCCTCGCCGAGCCCTCCGAGGTCGAGGCGCGGATCCCAGACCCGCATGTCGGCTTCGTCGAACCCGAGCGCGTGGCCGGTGTTGCGACCGAGATGCTGATCGGGGAAGAACAAGACCTTGTCGCCGCCACCGGAGGCACCGTTGGTGTCGATCCCGGCGTGGTCACCTCGACCGAGCGCCCATTCGAGGATCTTCTGGGCGTTCGTCGACGTGCACACGGCCCCACCGTTCCGGCCGACGAACGCCTTCAGCGCTGCAGAGGAATTCATGTAGGTGATCGGGACCACACGTTCGATGTCGGTGACCTCGGCGAGCGATTCCCACGCTTCTTCGACCTCTTCGAGGTGGGCCATGTCGGCCATCGAGCACCCGGCGTTCAGGTCGGGGAGGATCACGGTCTGCTCGTCGGAGGTGAGGACATCGGCGGATTCCGCCATGAAGTGCACACCGCAGAACACGATGAACTCGGCCTCCGGGCGCTGCTGGGCCAGGACCGCGAGCTTGTAGGAATCGCCTCGGGCATCGGCCCAGGCGATGATCTCGTCGCGTTGATAGTGATGGCCGAGGATGAACAGCCGTTCGCCGAGAGCGGCTTTCGCCCGGCCGATCCGTTCGTTCAGTTCGTCGTCGGTCGCGTCGCGGTAGTCGTCCGGCAAGGGCGTCTGGAGTGTCAGCATCGGGGATGCCTCCTGAATGTTCGGGGAGGTTCCGAGATGAGTGCCGGTGGGGACAGCCTGGTCGCCACGCCACGGGGATGTCGGCTTCGGAACCGATATGTCGCCGGAAACCAGGCCGGCGTTGAAACGTGAGCATAGCGGCCCGGGGTCGGTTCGCCACGTCGTCCGACGCGGACGCCGTC
>JAFDWI010000284.1 GCA_018268545.1 Actinomycetota bacterium | reverse complement strand
GACACAGGTCGATGAACCCGTCGTAGCCGTGGAACGGCTTGTGGTCCTTGGGCGTCACCGGCGGGTTCTCATAGGTCCGGACCCGCCCGGGCTCGGTCACCGATGTCGGGTCGTCGGCCTCACCGTCGATGATCTCGAGTTTGAAGGGGTGGTCGGCGAAGATCGCACGCGCCCGGGAATCATCGATCTCGTCACGCACGAAGGGTTGCGCTTCGGCGATGATCTCGCGCATCCGGGCATCGATCCGCTCGAGATCTTCGGGCGTGAAGGTGCCCGGGGACCCGTCGGGGCCGGCCGGCAGCAGGAAGTCGTAGTAGAAGCCGTTCTCGACCGGCGGGCCGATCGCGAACGTCGCCCCTTCGAACAGGTCCAGCACCGCCTGCGCGAGCACGTGCGCGGTCGAGTGACGGATCGTGAAGAGCCCCGCCTCGCTCTGAGTCGTGTGGATCGCGACCGAGTCGCCCTCGTCGAGCCGGGTCGCCAGATCCCGCTGGATGCCGTTCACCTCGGCGATCACCGCATCCTTCGCGAGCCTGCGCCCGATCGCCGCGGCGAGATCCGCGGCGGTCGCGTCGGGATCGACCGTGCGCGTGGAACCGTCGGGCAGCGAGATCGTGGGCATCGCCGCTCATCGTAGTTTGCGATGCTGCGACGCCGATCGTCGGCCCCGCCGGGCAAGCCCTCGCCCGCTTGTGCCCCTGGCGGTCAGGCCGTGGCGGCCGCCGGAAATTCCGACGAGGCGAGCGGCGGCCCCGGATTGACGTGCGCGGTGTGGGCGACGACCAGTGCCCGATCGGAACGGGTTGCGTAGCGATCGATGTACTCCTGGTCCGACAGGCAACGGATCTCGTACATCAACTCGTCGGTGATCTCACGGAGGACCAGATGATCGTCCGATCGGCCGGCGTACCGGGCGGTCCGGATCGGCTTCCCGATCCGGATCGAAACCGGTCGGAACAGGTTCGGGGCCTTCGCCTCGGGTGGCATGACCTCACGGGACCCGCGGATGCCGACGGGGATGAGGGGTGCGCCGGTGCGCAGCGCGAGCCGGGCCGGCCCGGTGTGACCACGGAACAGCTGCCCGGTCCGCGACCGCGTCCCCTCGGGGTAGATCCCGAAGTATTCACCCGCCTCGATCAATCGGGTCGCGGCGTCGAGGGCACGTTCGGACGCGTCACCGCCGGAGCGGTCGATGGGGATCATGCCGAGCGCAGGAAAGAGTTTCCGGGTCTTCCAATCGTCGAGGTACTCGGCCTTGCCGACGTAGGTGATCCGTCGAGGCAGCGCGAGAGGCAGGAAGAACGAATCGAGTACCGACGTGTGGTTGGGACAGAAGATCGCGGGCCCGTCCGGTGGAACATGCTCGATCCCGGAGAAGTGGAAGTCCCAGAGAAAGTTGAAGATCGGAAACAGCACGGCCCTCGCAGCGCTGTAGAGCTGTCCCACTTCGCGGTCGGCCACGGCGATCCTCTCGGTCCATCCTCGTGACGATCATGTTAGAGGATGCACCGCGAGGTGTCGCGGGTGTCGACTCAGCGGTTCTGCTCCGAGAGGTCGACACCCAGCAGGGCGAGCGCGTCGGCGATCCCCTTCGACGCCGCGGCGGCACCGTCGATCACCTCGAGGGCGGTCACGGTGTCGAGATCGTCGTCGAGTGCGCCGCGCACCGCGTCGGTGATCGTGTCATCGGATCCTGCCCCGGCACTTCGCCAGCGGTCGAAGCGCTCGACAGCGCCTTCGAGGTCCCCGTCGGTCCACTCCCATTCCTGGCGGTAATGACGACCGAGGAGCGCGATCCGGATGACCATCGGATCGACCTGCTTGCGCAACTCGGAGACGAACACCAAGTTTCCGAGCGACTTCGACATCTTCTCACCGTCCATCCGCACCATCGCCTGGTGGAGCCAATGACGCACGAACGGCTTGCCCGTGACCGACTCGGACTGCGCTGCTTCACACTCGTGGTGGGGGAAGATCAGATCCGCACCGCCGCCGTGCAGGTCGATCGTGTCACCGAGATCGCGCATGGCCAACGTCGAACATTCGACGTGCCAACCGGGTCGCCCCGGTCCCCACCGCGAATCCCATGACGGTTCGTCGGCCAGGCTGGGTTGCCAGAGCACGAAGTCGAGCGGATCCCGCTTGTTCGGATCGTCGGGGTTGCCGCCTCGCTGCGCAGCGAGCTCCAACATCGTGGCACGGTCGAGGTGCGAGATCTGGCCGAAATTCGGGTAGCTGGAAACGTCGAAGTAGACCGCCCCGTGCGCCTCGTAGCCGTGCCCGGCATCGAGGATCTCGCCGATGAACCGACGGATGTCCGGGATCGCCGAGGTCGCCCGAGGCTCCGAATACACCTCGAGCATGCCCAACGCCGCCATGTCGGCGTCGAATCGATCGACCTCGGTCGCGGCCAGGTCTAGATAGTGCACACCGACCTCGCGTGCCTTGCGGAGCAGGTCGTCGTCGACGTCGGTGATGTTGCGGACGCAACGCGTCTCGTGACCGAGGTCGCGCAGGCGACGTTGCAACACGTCGTAGGTCAGATACGTGGCCGCGTGACCGAGATGCGTTGCGTCATAGGGCGTGATCCCACAGGTGTACATGGTCACGAGATGCCCCGGCGTGAACGGCACGACGCTTCGACGGGCCGTGTCGTAGAGCCGCATCGGACCGGCGACGGTCAACGGGATCCGACTCCGGGAGACCCGGGCATCCCACTGAGGCGAACCGACAGGTGCGCCTTGTGGCGGACGTTCATCCCGATCAGGACCGCGGTGAGCGATTCGATCGGACCGGCGGCGGTCAGACGTCCGGCGTCGAACGCCCCCATCCCCGGGATCTGTCCGGCCAGGGCGATCACCGTCTGTTTCGCTGCATCGTCATCACCGCAGACCAGGACGTCGCATTCGACGTCGCCGTCGAGGTCGCCGAGCTCGCGGGCCGGAACATGATGGAACGCGGCGACCACCTTCGCTCCCGGCGCGGCCGCGGCGACATCACCGGCAACGGAGCCCCGCGGCGGGATCAGCGGTTGGAACTCCTTGCCGACACGGGTCAGTGCGTTCGCCATGCAGATGAGGATCTTGCCGTCGAGTTGCTCGGCGAGCGCCGCAACGGTCGGCGCGGCGCCGTCCCACGGTGTTGCGACGACGACGATGTCGCACTCGGCCGCCGCCGCGTTGTCGCCGGCACGTAACCGTTGCAGATCGTGGTCGGGCCATCGATCGATGAGTTCCTCACGGACCGAACGCGCACGATCGGCGTCCCGAGATCCGAGTGTCACGTCATGGCCGAGGTCGCACAGGCGAACCCCCAATGCGCTTCCTGCGGGGCCGGTTGCTCCAAGTACGCCGATCTGCACGGAGGCCACACTACGCGCGGCGATGCGACGCGCCATGTCCCGGCCACGCCGATGCACCGCCAACGCCGCGGCACGACGTTCTCGGCACTCCGGTCCCGCCGTTAGCCTCCACGATGCGTGACCAGGTTGATCGAGCTCGACTCCGTGACGGTTCGTCGCGAGGGGAACACGATGATCGAAGCTGTCTCGTGGCAGGTCGATGCCGGTGAGAACTGGGTGGTCCTCGGCCACAACGGGTCCGGCAAGACGACGTTGCTCCGTGTCGCCTCGCTGTATCTGCACCCGACCGAAGGTGTGGTGCGAGTGCTCGGAGAGACGCTCGGGCACACCGACGTGCGGACGCTGCGTACCCGGATCGGCGTGGCGAGCCAGGCGCTCGCGGATCAACTGCGTGCCGATCTCACGGCAGCCGACGTGGTGGTCGCCGGCAAGCACGCGGCGCTCGAAACCTGGTGGCACACCTACACCGACCTCGATCACGCGAAGGCACGCCACGAACTCGACCGCGTCGGCGTCGCGCACCTCGCCGACCGTCGGTTCGGCACGTTGTCGGCCGGTGAACGCCAACGCGTCCAGCTCGCCCGCACGCTCATGGCGGACCCCGAGCTGCTCCTACTGGATGAACCGGCCGCCGGCCTCGACCTCGGCGGGCGTGAGGACCTGGTGAACCGGTTGTCCGACCTCGCGGGCGATCCGTCCGCGCCGCCGATCGTGCTCGTCACCCACCACACCGAAGAGATCCCCGACCATTTCACCCACGCGCTCCTCCTTGCCCACGGCCGGGTCGTGCGCTCAGGGCCGATCGACGACGTGATCGACGAATCGACATTGTCGGAATCCTTCGGTGTGGACCTCCGCCTGGAACGCCGTGACGGCCGCTGGTTGTGCTGGGCCCCGCACCCCGTCCCGGGGAACTGACCGCTCCGGTCGGATCAGTCGGACGGGGGGAACCGTTCCTTCACGACCTGGCGTCCCTGACGGATCTCGTCCCGAAGGATCGGGGCGAGCACCGGCCCGAACAGATTGCCGCCGTAGTGGAGCCGCATGGTGAGCGTCGACCCGGCGCCGTCCGGGTCGATCTCCGCCTCGAGTCGCCATGGTGCGTGGTCGCGCACATCGAT
This sequence comes from Actinomycetota bacterium, assembly GCA_018268545.1. GTDB lineage: Bacteria > Actinomycetota > Acidimicrobiia > Acidimicrobiales > Iamiaceae > JAFDWI01. Next base: position 4,062 of record JAFDWI010000284.1, on the reverse strand, counting down.
CTCGTCACGCTCGAAACGGACGAACCGGGGCCGGTCCTCGCAGGTTCGGATCATGCGCAGTCGTTTCGACCGGGCGAGCGGCCCGACCCGACCGCGCAGTTCGACCATCCACGATCCGCGAGCGTCGCCGGACGTCTCGTCTTCGCGATCGGCGCGGACCACCAGTCCCAACCACTGGGGATAGTTGGCGAGATCCGACACGAGGTCGTACAACTCTTCGGGCGCCGCGCCGGTTCGGACGGTTTCGGAAAGATCCATGGTCGATCGGTCAGTCTTGTCGAAACCTCAGCCGTCCGATGACTCCAACAACGCGAGAACCTGTGCCTTCCGTTCGACGAACTCCGCCGATGTCACGATCCCGGGCGGTCGCGGACGGGGTTCGGGGACCTCGATCGCACCGACGATGCGACCTGGACGCTCCGACATCACGAACACGTGATCGGACAACACGAGGGCTTCGTCGACGTCGTGGGTGACGAAGACCACGCTTCGTGGATCGGCCTCCAGCACCTCCTGCAGCCAACCGTGCATCCGTCGCCGGGTGATCGCATCGAGTGCTCCGAAGGGTTCGTCCAACAGCAACAGGTCACGCTCGGCGAGGAACGTCCGCAGCAGCGCGACGCGCTGTCGCATCCCTCCCGACAACGCCCGCGGCCAGGCGTCTTCGAAACCCGAGAGCCCGAACCGCTCGAACAATGCGTCCGCTCGGGCAGACGAAACGGACCGGTCGACACCGTCGATGTCGGCCGCGAGGACCGCGTTCTCGCGCACGGTGCGCCACGGCAGCAGCCGATCATGTTGGGGCATGAATCCCGCGAACCCCGGGGTCGTCGGCAACGGCGCATCGTCGATGTGAATCGTCCCCGCCGTCGGCGCGACGAGGCCCGCGATGATGCGGAGCAACGTGGACTTCCCACATCCCGACGGACCGACGATCGACACGAACGCCCCGTCGTCGACGCGCAGCGCGTCGACGACGAGCACGTCGATGTCACCGTAGGAGTGCCGCAGCTCGCGGACTTCCAACATGACTCGTTCATCCGCCTGTCGTCAGGAACCGGTTCGTGTACGCGGCCTTCGTGTCGAATCCCGCCGCGACGATGTGGTGTGCCTCGAGGAAGTCCACGAAGCGGTTCCAGACCTTCGGGTCCTGTTCACCCCAGGCGGCAGGATCGGCCGCGTACCGGGTCGACAGGTAGTGCATGCTCCGTCGAACGAGGTTCGAATCGAGGCCGGGGGCCTGGGCGATGAGCGATGCGGCTGCCTGGTCCGGGTGCGCCATCGCCTGGCGGTAACCGCGAGCGGTCGCTGCCATGAAGGCCTTCACGAGAGCCGGGTTCTTCGCGATGAGCTTCTCGGAGGTCACCAGGATGGGCGTGTACCAATCGGGGATGCAGTGCTGATACTCGCTGAAAGGCATCCGGTCGATCGCGAGGTGGTCGATGTCGCGCAGTCGGATCACGTCCCATCCGTCGAACACCCAGACGGCGTCGAACTGTCTCTTGGTGAGCCCTTCGCGATAGTCCGAGTCACCGACCTGGGTGAAGCGCACCTTGGACGGATCACCGCCGTCGCAGGACACCAACTGGTCGACGAGCGCCTTCTCGAAATCGCCGCCCCCGTAGGAACCGTAGGTGTGTCCTGCGAGGTCCCGGGGCCGGTCGATCGCCGACGATGCCAGGGTGATCAGGCTGGACGTGTTGTGTTGGATGATCGCAGCCACCGACACGACCGGAACCCCGTGGGCGCGAGCGGGGATCAACTGTTCGGATGCGCTGATCCCGAAATCGACCGTGCCCGAGCCGACCGCCTGGTTGGGGTCGGAATTCTGACCCGGCTGGATGAAGGTGACTTCCAGGCCCGCGGCCCGGTAGTAGCCCGCGGATTTCGCGAGGTACATGCCCGCGTGGTTCGTGTTGGGGGTCCAGTCCAGCATCACCCGGACCTTTGCCGGCGACGCGGACTTCGGTGCGGTACCGCTGGTCGAAGAGTGCCGACCAGCACAACCGGCGACCAACGCGACACTGAGCACGGCGGCAACCCCCGCGCCGACGATTCGGTGGGAGCGGAGCATTCTGCTTCGGTCGGTGATGGTCATGTGTCGATTCCGATCAGTCGGTTTTCGGGGGTCGGGTTGTCCCGCCAAGGAGTGAGCCGTCGGCCGATGACGCCGACGAGGCCGAAGAGCACGATGCTGGAGATCGCGATGACCGCGACCCCGGCGAGCATCGAGTCGGTCCGGTACGACCGATGTGCCTGGTCGATGAAGATGCCGAGGCCGGACGTGCCGCCGACGTACTCACCGATGACCGCGCTTCCCACCGCGTAGGCCGCGGCGATCCGCACACCCGCGACGATGTGCTCGAGCGCGGCCGGGATGCGGACCGTGCGCAGGACCTGCGACGACGACGCACCGAAGGAACGGACCAGTTCGATCAACTCGGGATCGGCACCCGCCAGGCCGGCCACCGTGGCCACCGTCACCGGGAAGAAGGCGGTGAGCGCGACGAGCACGACCTTCGGGGTGATCCCGTAGCCGAACCACACCGCGACCAGGGGCGCCAACACGATCACCGGGATCGTCTGCGAGGTGACCACCAGTGGCCACACGGCCCGACGCACCACGGGGACGAGTGAGATCACGAACGCGAGTGCGACACCGGCAAAGCTGCCGATGACAAGGCCCGCGACGGCCTCCTCGATGGTCGTCACGGCGTTGGTCATGATCGACGATCGACTCTCCCATCCGGACGAAGCCACCGACGACGGCGCCGGGAGCATCCACGGGTGAACATGCGCCCCTTGCACCACGAGCTGCCAGAGGGCGACGAGCGCGACGGTCACACCTACGGGGGCGACGAGGGATCGGACGCGGCTCATGGTGCCGAGCCCGTCGTACCGGTGAGCAGTTCGTCGAACGCATCGGGCTCGACGACGACGAGCGAACCGGACTCGACCCGAATTGTCACAACGGCTTCGACGGCTTCGTTACTCACCGCCCGCGACGCGAACGGGTCGAGCGCGGCTGCCCGAAGGGCGAATCGCAGGCCCGTCGTCGTCACGCCGTCGACCGGAGCTCCGAAGGGCAACAACGAAACCACTCGGCCGATCGTGCCGAGTGTCGTCACCGGCCGTCCCGGGCGAGCGACCCGAAGGACGGCGTGGCCGAGGATCGCGGTCACGTCGAAACCTGCGAGCACGTCACCCGCGAGGACCGCGACGTTCGCGAGTTGATGGTCGAGGCGCCCACCGGCACCGCCGACGATCAGCAGGCTCCGCGGTTCCGAGCCACCGTCGGCGGCGCTGCGATCCGCGGCGAGTTGTGCGGCGAGTTCGAAGTCGGTGAAGTCCTTGTCGCGATCGAAGCGATGGACCGTGCCGCCGGCCCGCTGGAACGCCTCGACGAAGTCGGATTCGACACTGTCGAGGTCGCCGACGAGGTCGGTGACGGTCACACCTTCGCCCGACGCGTGACAGGCGCCGCCGTCGGCTGCGATCACCTCGGCGGCCGGCGCGACGAGGCGCCCCCACCCGGGGACCGGGTCGTCACCGTCGACGACGATGACGCGCGTCCACACGCGGGGTGGTCCGGTCGTCGCGCCTCGGGTGTGGTTCACGGTCGCTTCCTTCGCCGGCATTACCCGGATCAGGTCGAAGGGTCGACGCCGCGTACAGGCGTCCTCTCAGCCCGGCTGACCCGAGCTCCCCTGGGTGGTCGCCACGTCGTTCGTGGCCTTCTGGAACCCGACTCTACCGAGCGGCGCCGACGGTGCAAAGCCGACGTTCGGCCACGGCGGGCACTGTCGACTTCATCAAGAGCTGGGCTTCAGGAGCTTGTCGCCCTGCCACATGTGCTGGTACTGGAGCATCAATGGCTGGTCCCCGACCGTCGCCACGTTGTCCACGCCACAGTTGAAGACGCCGTTCCCGTCCGCGCTGGGAGCAAGGGTTGGATCCTTCACGACCTGGAACCCGCTGGATGTCGCCTTCAACAGCACGAAGCACGTCGACGCCTGGCTCGTCTTCGCCGGGTCTCTCGGTGCGATGAGCCCGCCGGCGTTG
>JAFDWI010000283.1 GCA_018268545.1 Actinomycetota bacterium | reverse complement strand
TCGCCTCGGTGCGGGCCGATGTCGCAACACTGTGCGACGCGTTCGTGCCCTATCCGGTGAACTGAATGGTGCTCCGATGGACCAGCATCGCGCTGGTCCTGGCGGTGACCGCTGGGGTCACCGCTGTTCTCACGCCGCTGGTGCGATGGGCCGCGGTGCGTCGGGGGCTCGTGGTCGTGCCCGACGAAGGCCACGTCCACGAACGGCCCGTACCGCAGCTCGGCGGAATCGCGATGTTCCTCGGGTTTCTCGCGGGACTCGGAGCTGCATGGGTCTCCGGTGGATTCCCGGCGGTGTTCGCCGCACGGTTGACCGTCCTGGGAATCCTCGCCGGTCCGGCCGTCATCTGGGCGGTGGGGACCGTCGACGACCTCGTCGAAGTGTCGGCACCGGCGAAGACCGCGGGCATCGTCCTGGGCGGTTCGGTGCTGTACTGGTTCGGCGTTTCGATGGACTACTTCCGGATCCCGTTCGCGGGCACGATCGTGTTGTCGGCCGACTGGAAACCGTTGCTCGTGGTGTTGTGGGTGTTCGCGATGACCACGGCGGTGAACCTGATCGACGGTCTGGACGGGTTGGCAGCAGGGATCGTGGCGATCGCCTCGGGCTCGTTCCTGTTGTACGGCCACAAGTTGCTCACGGCCGGGGTGATCGGTTTCGACAACCCCTCCATCCTGGTCGCCGCGATCGCACTGGGGCTGTGCATCGGATTCCTGCCGTGGAACGTGCACCCGGCGCGGATCTTCATGGGTGACGGCGGCGCATTGCTGCTCGGGTCGCTCATGGCCGTGTCGACGATGCTCGTCGGTGGACGGACGACCGAACCCTTCAGTGGTCAGACGTACTTCTTCTTCGCGCCGTTGTTCATCCCGTTGTTCATCCTCGGCGTACCGATCATCGACACGGTCTTCGCGATCGTCCGTCGGACCCGGAGTCGTTCGGGCCTCGCGAATCGCGACGTCGACCATCTGCACAATCGGCTGATCCGCATGGGTCACGGGTATTGGCCGAGCGTGCTGATCCTGTGGGGCTGGACCCTGGTGCTCTCGGCGTTCGTGTTGTATCCCGCCTACACGGGCAAGGGCAACGGTTGGGTGCCGATCCTGCTCGCCGCGCTCGGCCTCGCGTTGTACACCTGGTTCCGGCCGTCGGCTCGCAAAGCGGACCCCGAGTGTGATTTTGCGGACGCCGACAATGCGACCTAAATTGTGGATCTGTTCACAAGCGCGCGGGGCCGTGCGCTGCGGCTTGTGTCAACGGACTCTGCACACCGTGCCGGATCGGCCGGGGCGCAACCACCCAACGAGCCTGCGGATGACTTGCGACGTGATCGACTCGAGCGTGATCGACAACCATGCGACGCGGATCCGATCTTCGCGTGCCTGCACGCATGCTCGGGCACCTCGATCATTTCGTCCGGTGATCGCCGCCGACGAGCGCCGTGCACCGATCGCGACGTGTCATGCTTCAGGTCCCATGTCCGCCGAACATCGCCGCGCCGAAGGTGGCGCACTCCGTCTGGTGGCGGTCGGATCCCAGTTCGCCGGGGTGTTCGCCGTCACGACGCTCATCGGACTGTGGCTGGATGCTCGCCTGGGCACCGCGCCCTGGTTGTTGATCGTCGGTGCGATCGTCGGATTTGCCGGTGCGACCTGGATGCTGATCCGAGCGCTGGTCGAGTCCGACACCGACGAGGACGAGCACCGATGAACGTCGAGGTGCTCCGGTCCCGGTCCGTTCAGGTCGCAATCGCGGTCATCGCCGCGGTGTGCTTGACGATCTGCGTCATCTCCGATTCTGCGACGGTGCGTGGCCTGGTGATCGGATCGGGCTTCGGTGCGGTCAACTTCATCGTCGGAATCCGTTCGCTCGAAATCCTCCTCGCGCACCCCGGTGCCGAGGTGGCGGCGTTCATCAGTTCGGGCCTCGCCGCCCGGATCATGGTGTTGATGACGATGTTCGTCGTGGTCGCATCCACGAGCGCCATCTCCCCGACGGCATTCGGGCTCACATTTCTCGCCGCGGTCGTCGGTTACTTCGCCGTCGAGGTCACCATGATCACCCGTTCGCAAGTGAGGCACTCTGCATGATTCTCGGCATGGGCGACATCGTCAAGGAACTCCTCGACTTCCACCTCGGGTTCCTGACCGCGCACCAGTTGCTCCTCGTCCTCGCGATGGTCTTGACCACGGGGGTCTTCCTGTGGGCGTCACGTGCGATCTCCGAGGATGCGCCCAAGAACCGGGTGCTGTCGTTGATCGAATACAGCGTGATCTGGGTGCGCGACGAGATCTGCTACCCCTTCATGGGGCCCGAGGACGGACGTCGATTCCTCCCGCTCATCCTGACCCTGTTCTTCTTCATCCTCTTCTCGAACCTGTTCGGGCTGATCCCGTTCCCGTTCACCCCGGCGGACAAGACCGATGCGCTGGTCGTCGCCACCGGGAACATCGCGGTGACCGCTGCGCTCGCGCTGATCGTGCTCCTGGTCAGCAACGTGGCCGGCATCATCCGCAAGGGTCCGTTCGGTTATCTCGCCGGGCTCGTGCCGCCGGGACTGCCCAAGCCGATCATCCCGTTGCTGTTCCTCCTCGAGTTCATCGGGTTGTTCACGAAGATCCTCGCCCTCCTCGTCCGTCTGTTCGCCAACATGCTGGCCGGTCACGCGATCTTCGCGGTGCTCTTCGGCGTCCTGTTGGGGATCGGCGCGTTCGGTGTCGGCAAGGGCGGCATCGCCATGACCCTCGTCGGAACGCTGGGGATCATGGCGATCTTCCTGCTCGAGGTCTTCATCGCGTTCTTGCAGGCGGCGATCTTCGCCGGCCTCGCCGCACTGTTCATCCACCAGGCCGTCGCAACCGAACACTGATCATGACCTTCCGGCCTCGGTCCCACCGTCTCGACAACCTCTGCAATAACCACAAGGAGAACCCCCCATCATGCACGCACTCTTGAACACCCTGTTCGTGTTCGCCGCCACCGGCTATGGCGCGATCGGTGCCGGCATCGGCGCAGGTCTGGCAGCCATCGGTGCCGGTCTCGGCATCGGACGGATCGGCCTCGGTGCTGCCGAGGGCATGGCCCGCCAGCCCGAAGAGCACGGTCGTCTGCAGTCGTTCGCGATCCTGATGGCCGTGTTGGTCGAAGGTGTTGCACTGATCGCGATCGTCGTCGGCTTCATCATCATGGGGAAGTAGGACCGTCGACGTGGTTCCCCTTCTGCAATCGTCCGGCCTCGCACTGACCCTCGCGGCCGAAAAGGCCCCGAACGTCATCGAGTTCAACCTCGCGACGTTCCTGTGGACCCTCGGCACGTTCCTGGTGACGCTGTTCATCCTCTCCAAGTTCGCCTGGCCGATGTTGGTCAAGAACATGGAAGCCCGCGAGGTTCGGATCACCGAAGGTCTGCGCAAGGCCGAAGAGGCCGAGACGCGCGCCCGTGAGTTGGCCGAGCAACAGGAGCAGATCCTGAGCGACGCCCGGGGCGAGGCGAAGCAGTTGATCGCGGACGCCCGCAGCGCCGCAGACCACCAACGTGCGTCGATCCTCGAGGCAGCGCAGGTCGAGATCGCGGCCGAACGCGACCGTGCAAAGCGTGAGATCGAACTCGAGCGTCGTCGTGCCATCGACGAACTCAAGGCGACGACGGTCGACCT
>JAFDWI010000282.1 GCA_018268545.1 Actinomycetota bacterium | reverse complement strand
CGCCAACGTCGGCTCAGAAGGTCGCGAGTACATCCACGAGACCAGTCCCAGGGCGAAGAAGTTTTTCGAACGTTCCGCATCGCGCGGTTTGACACCGAGCGGGGCGACAGCGTCCTTGGTCAGCTGCGTCATCGGGACTTCGTAGACCGTGTAGCCGCGCAGCGAGTCGTCTGCGAGCGGGTCCGTGTCGTAGCCGGCCTTGGCGATGTTGCGCTCGTTGAAGGCGTCGGTGTTGACGATGATCGTGCCGCCACGCTCGACGTGGTCGAGCTGTGACCGCAACGCTGCCGGGTTCATCGCGACGAGCACACTCGGCGCATCACCGGGCGTCGTGATCTCGTGGTCGGAGATGTGGACCTGAAACGCCGACACACCGGCGATCGTCCCGGCAGGGGCGCGGATCTCCGCGGGGTATTCGGGGAGCGTCGCCAGGTCGTTCCCGAACACGGCGCTCGCGTCGGTGAACCGGGTTCCGGTGAGCTGCATCCCGTCGCCGGAGTCACCGGCGAAGCGGATCACGATCCGGTCGATCTCGACCGAGTTCGATGGACGTTCGGCCGTTTCGGCCACGTGCGCCTCCTGGGCGGAGAAGATGGGATGAATGCCTGATCGTCGGGCAGCCACGGCGCGCACGCATCCTTGCGGAGGTCCAACATCGTCGGTCGTCCTGATCCTCAGGTTGCCGCGCCGATGATCCGTCGGCAAAATTCCCGGCGGTCGGCCTCACGAGATCGCAGGCACGCCCCGTTCCGGTGCCGATCCGATCGCCTCGTGAGTGCGACCGCTATCAGGCGACGGTGATCGCCTCGTCGAGGTACACGTCCTGGATGGCGTTGAGCAGCTCGACGCCTTCGGACATGGGCCGTTGGAAGGCCTTGCGTCCGCTGATGAGCCCGAGGCCACCCGCACGCTTGTTGATCACCGCGGTGCGAACCGCCTCGGCCAGATCGGTCGCACCCGAGGATGCCCCACCAGAGTTGATCAGGCCGACCCGACCCGAATAACAGTTGACGACCTGCCAACGGCACAGGTCGATCGGATGATCCGTCGTCAGCTCGGAGTACACCAGCGGACTTGTCTTGCCGTAGTTCGCCAACGCATTGAACCCGCCGTTCACCTCCGGCAGCTTCTGCTTGATGATGTCGGCCTCGATCGTGACGCCGATGTGGTTCGCCTGGGCGGTGAGATCCGCCGCGGTGTGGTAGTCGACGCCGTCGACCTTGAAGGCGTTGTTGCGCAGATAGCACCACAACACCGTGAACATGCCGAGCTCATGGGCGCGTTGGAACGCTTCGGCGACTTCGATGATCTGGCGGTGGGATTCTTCGGACCCGAAGTAGATCGTCGCACCGACGCCCGCCGCGCCGAGGTCGAAGGCCTCGTCGACCGACCCGAACATGATCTGGTCGAAGGTGTTCGGGTACGTCAGGAGCTCGTTGTGGTTCAGCTTTGCGATGAAGGGAATGCGATGCGCGTAGCGGCGTGAGCACATCCCGAGGACACCGAAGGTCGTGGCGACCGCGTTGCAACCTCCTTCGATCGCCAACTCGATGATGTTCTTCGGATCGAAGTAGGCCGGGTTCGGAGCGAACGACGCCGCGGCCGAATGTTCGATGCCCTGGTCGACCGGCAGGATCGACACGTAACCGGAACCCGCCAGGCGACCGTGACCGAAGAGGCTCGCCAGGTTACGGAGCACCTGGGGGGAACGATCCGAGTCGACCATCACCCGGTCCAGGTAGTCGGGGCCCGGAAGTGTGAGAGCGGCCGCTGGGATGCCCTTCGCTTCGTATCCCAACAGGGCGTCGGCCTCGTCTCCGAGAAGTGCTGCGATGTCCACTTGGTTCGAACTCCTGATGTGTCATGGTCGGTCGCGCTGCGCGTCCGATTCGCACGATGTGCGGGACACCCACGGTACACGGCAGCCCCTCCGCAGAAGCGCCAGGTTCGGCACTCAACCCAGAGCGACGAGCCGATCCTCGACATCGGCGAAACCCGGTGCGACCTGTGCCAACCATGCGAAGCCCGATCGTGCCGCCGGCACGTCCCCGGTCCGTTCCTTCAGGTCTGCGAGCACGTACGCCGAGCGAAGGTGACGGGTCTTCGGGCGTTTCACGCGCGTCCGCGCCGTCTCCATCAACGCGACGGCCTCACCGAGGCGACCCTGGTCGGCCAGCGACCCGGCCATGACGATCCGTCCCTCGGCGACCAGGTCGGCACCGGGAGACGCCCGGCGGAGTTCATCCCAGAGCCCCTTCACGTCCTCATGGTGGCCGAGTGCCCGAGCACAATCAGCGAGCACCGGATTCTGCTCGACCGAACCGGTCTGTTCGGTGAACTTCGTCAGTTCGCGTCGCGCATCCTTGAATCGGCCCATCCGATACCAGGTCAGACCCAGCAGTTCATGCACCTCGGAGACACCCGGCGCTTCACGTTCCAGGGATCGAAGGATCTTCGCGGCCTCGGCGTACCGTTCCCGCTCATATGCCCGAGCCGCGTCGCCGAGGCGCGCTCCCAGGACGGCAGACCGACGACCGGGGGCAACTCCATCGAACACCCCCGGCGCCATACGGACCTCGGGATCTCCAGACGAACCGGCACTCTTCGGAGAGACGCTCGACCGATCCGTACCGGACCGAGCTCGGTTTGACCCCGCCGGCCGAGGCGTCCTCGACGCAGTGTTCGACCGCCCCCGCCGTACCGCTCCCCGGGCCTCGGTCTCGACTCCGTCGAGCACCCAGACCTCGCTCGTGTCGTCGACCTCCGGCCCAACCGCTGCCGGGCGAGCCGGATCGCGATCCTCGTCGCCGGGTTCCGGCCGTGACTTCGGCGGCGCGACGCCGCTGGTACGTCCGCGCTTGGGATCGACCCTCGCCGCACCGCGACGCGCCACGCCACCCCAATCGGGCCGAGCATTCCAGTCGGTCTCGGTCCCCCGGTTCCGTGTCGGTCCACCCGGCCGACGGTCCCGCTGTCCTCGTCCACGCCCATCCGTCCCGGGCCGCGACCCACCGCGCCGATCCGCGCCCGGCCGGGCTCCCCCGCGAGCATCGCCCTCGGAACCGGACCGACCCCGGGAGCCTCCGGACCTCGACGACGACTGCGAACGTGAACCGCCGCCGGCACGTCTCGTGTCCGGGGACCGGTCATTGCGGGATCTTCCATCGGGCATGAAGGGCCAACGCTACTCAGGTCGACGGCAAAACGACGAATACCCCCGCCAGAGGCGAGGGTATTCGGTTTGAGAAATCCGGCGGCGTCCTACTCTCCCAGGGAGTCTCCTCCCAAGTACCATCGGCGCTGGTGGGCTTAACTTCCGTGTTCGGGATGGGAACGGGTGTGACCCCACCGCCATGGCCACCGAAATCTTGTGTCTTGTCAAGGCAATCCGCCACGGCGGACTGCATGTTCCTTGAAGACTCCAAAGCGAGCACGAACATCATTGTCGATCCAAGCCCTCGGCCGATTAGTACCGGTCAGCTGAACGTGTTACCACGCTTACACTTCCGGCCTATCAACGTGGTCGTCTGGCCACGGGCCTTACCAGGTTAACCCTGTGGGAAACCTCATCTTGAAACGAGTTTCGCGCTTATATGCTTTCAGCGCTTATCTCTTCCGCAGGTGGCAAACCAGCCGTGCCCTTG
>JAFDWI010000281.1 GCA_018268545.1 Actinomycetota bacterium | reverse complement strand
TCGAACGCGTTGTAGTCACACACCAGCCGGTCGTCCTGGACGAACACCGAGATTCCCGAGTTCTCCGTACCGGTCGCGAACAGCACGCCCTCCTGGTCTGCCGCCCGCGTGATGTGCGCGGTCAGATCGAAGCTCCGCCCTCCGATCGCCGCGGAAGCCTGCGCGGGAATCGGCGACATCGGTGGCCGGTACACATAGCGGCGATCCGCAGGATGCGGTGAGTTGTCGCGGAAACGTGCGCCGAACAACTCGATGAGCCGATCATCCAGCGGCAGTACTCCGTGACGCTCGGCCTCGGACCACCACAGGTCGATCAGTTCGGCCAACCGGTCGGGGTCGGCGTCGGCGAGGTCGTCGCACTCGGACGGATCCTCGGTGAGGTTGTAGAGCTCCCAGGTCTCGGTCGCGTAGTCGGCCCGGGGTGTGTGTTTCTGCACGGCCTTCCACTCCCCCGCGACCAGCGCGCGCGAACCGTTCATCTCGAAGTACTGGAGTGTGTTCGCGGCCGGCGCATCCGCATCGGCCAACACCGACGCGAAACTCCTGCCCGTGACCGGCAACTGGTCGAAGCCCCGGTACACCGCGGGCGGTTCCACGGCGAGCAGGTCGTAGATCGTGGGCACCACATCGGCGACGTTGACGAACTGGCTGCGTTTGGTTCCCCGTTCGGACTCGGCGATGCCGCCCGGCCAATGCCAGATCATCGGCACATGGACGCCACCCTCGTGGGTGTTCTGCTTGTACCACCGATACGGCGCGTTGCCGCACTGCGCCCATCCCCAGGGGTAGTTCGTGTGGCTGTGCGGTCCACCGATGTCGTCGATCCGTTCCACGGCCTCCTCGGGGGTCTCGAGGATCCCGTTGAAGAACTTCATCTCGTGCATCACGCCGTAGGGGCCGCCCTCCTGGGAAGCGCCGTTGTCGGCCATGACCACCAGGATCGTGTCATCGAGGATCCCGAGGCGTTCGAGTCCGGCGACGAGACGACCGATCTGGGCGTCGGTGTGGTCGAGAAAAGCCGCGAAGGCTTCCTGGAGGCGTGCCGCGAGGCGCTGTTGGGCGTCGGGCAGCGAATCCCACGGTTCCACACCCGGATTATGCGGCGCGAGGCGCGTGTGCGCGGGAATCACCCCGAGGTCAACTTGGCGCTCGAAGCAGGCTTGCCGATGGACGTCCCACCCGTCGTCGTAACGCCCTCGATACTTCGCCAGGTATGCCGGTGGCGCCTGGTGCGGTGCGTGAGTCGCCCCGAAGGGCAGGTACGCGAAGAACGGCCGATCCGGCCGCACCCCGCGCGAATCGGAAATCATCGCCAACATCCGGTCGACCAGATCCTCGGACAGGTGGTAGCCGTCTTCGGGGCCGGCGGGCGGATCAATCGGGTGGTTGTCGCAGGTGAGATCCGGGTGGAACTGGTCGGTCTCGCCGTCGAGGAACCCGTAGAACCGGTCGAATCCTCGTGCGAGTGGCCATTGGTCGAACGGGCCGGCTGCGGAGCACTGTTCCATCGGCGCGAGGTGCCATTTCCCCACGCAGAACGTGGCGTAACCGACGCTGCGCAGCACCTCGGCGACGGTCGCCGCGTGGTTCGAGATGTGGCCGAGCTGATTGGGGAACCCCGTCTGGAAGTTCGACAGCGACCGCATCCCCACCGCGTGCTGGGACCGGCCGGTGAGCAGTGACGCGCGGGTCGGCGAGCACAGCGGCGTGACGTGGTAGTTCGTGAACTGCAGCCCGTTCGCGGCGAGCGCGTCGATGTGAGGCGTGTCGATGTCGGAGCCGTAACAGCCCAGTTGCGCGAACCCGGTGTCGTCCAACAACACCACGATGACGTTCGGCGCGTCCGGCCCGGGGTGCGCGGGTTCCACGAAGTACGACTCGGACTCGGTGTGTGTTTGGGCGACTCGGCCCTTGAACCATTCCGGTGTGGTCATGGTCGGCTTCCCCTTGTCACTCATTGGTGGTCGGCGGTGGTGGATCGGTCGTCCGCTGTCAGGTCGTTCGACATGAGATGATCCGGGCGGTTCACGTCGGCTCGGAAGCAACGGCGAGACGAGCCAATTCGCACGCGACCATCGGCCCCGCGTTCTGGTTCTGCCCGGTCACGAGATTGCCGTCGACGACCCAGTGATTGGCCAGCACGTCGCGGAATGCGTGGCGCGCTTCGAATCGGGCACCCGCGGCGCGAAGTTCGGTTTCGGGATGCAACGGGGTGGCGTCGATCCCGAGTTCGGCGACCTGTTTGTCGGTGACCGCCGATATCCGTCGCCCTTGCACGATCGGTTGCCCGTCGGTACCGGTTGCCCGGAGCAGTCCGAGGGGGCCGTGGCAGATGCCGCCGATCGCGGCGTGACGCGCGTTCGCAGAACTGACGAACGTACCGAGCGCGTCGCAGGTTCCGAGGTCGAACGCGGCGCCCCAGCCGCCGGCCAGGTACACGATCGAGTAGGCATCCGGGTCGAGGTCCGCGACGGCAGCCGAGTCGGTCACCTTCACCCGCAGGTCGTCGTCGTCGAGGAAACGATCGTCGGCCGCCGTCCGGATCGCGCCGCGTAACGACAGCGGGTCGACCGGGATCACGCCGCCCGCCGGTGATGCGACGTCGACGACGGCGCCGGCGTCGAGGAACGCGTAGTACGGGACGGTCAACTCCGAAGCGAACACCCCGGTCGGTTTTCCGATCTCGAGCACACCGTGGTTCGTGGCGACGACCACGACCCGGTGACCGACCAGACTCGGGAGTCGCCACGACACAGCCGCGTCGGGATGCAACCCGGCCCGACGAAGCAGGCTGCGAGCAACCCGGGCCTGTGGTCGGGGACGCCTGCGCTCCGGCGTCGTCGGGTGGCGCCGCGCATAGGGCCACGGCCGGTGACGCTCGGGGATCGACCGTTGCCGTTCGGCGCGCAGCCGTTCCTCGAGCGCGCGGCGAACATCGGCCACCGCCAGGTCGTGGGCACGGTTGGTCGCCTCGACGGCGTCGTCATCGAGGTCGTAGAGCTCCCATTCGTCCGCGAGCGGTTCGCTCCGGTAGCAGTCACCGGTCGGCGGGCTCGCCGCGAGGTGTCGCACGTAGGGTTCGGTCCAGGTGGCAGGGTCGTCGAAGGTGCGCACCAGTTTCCACAGATGGCCCGCGCCTCCGGGCACGTCGGCGTCATCGACTCGGGCGACGACCGCTTCGAAGTTTGCTCCGACGTGCGCGGGCACCTGGATCCGCAACGGTTTCGGCGGGTTGTCCGCTCGGCCCAACTTGCGCGCGAACCCGGAGGCGAGCGAGTCACCTTCGAGCATGTTGTCGCGGGTCATCAGGTACACGGTCCGGTCACGATCGGCGTCGGCTGCGCTGTCGACGACGCCCATGAGGTTCCGTCCGGGCAACGGATGCACTTCGCTGAAGTGCTCGGCCAACTCGCCGTGCACCGCGGCCGCGTCGATCCCGGCGGCTGCGAGCAACGTCGGGACCAGGTCGACGTGCGAGGTCGGCGCATCGACGCTTCGTCGCGTCGTCGCGTTCTCGCCCACGCGGGCGATCACGAAGGGCACGCGGGTGGCTTCGTCGTAGAGGTTGAACCACTTCTGGTGCAGGCCCCCATGTGCGCCGAGCAACTCGCCGTGGTCCGCGGTTCGCACGAGCACGGTGTTCGCACCGGCGCCCGTGACCGCGGCCCGCACCCGATCGATGCACGGGTCGACCTCGGCGTGGAGCCGCAGGTACAGATCGCGGTACGCCTGCGCGTTGTGCGAGTACATCCGCTCGATCACGGGAGCCGGGCCGTATGCGGAAGGGTACGACGTGCGGTACGCAATCTGCGCGGCAGGTTTGGACGCCAGGTCTTCGTGCGCGGTCGTGGGTTCGGGGACCGGCGGCGGCTCGAGACCCGACGGCAGGAGCGGAGGTTTGCGGAGCCAGAGCGGGAACAACACGATGTCGTGGGGATTCACGAAGCTCGCGACCAACAGGAAGGGACGGAGCGCGTCTGGGTCGCCGGCTCGACGGCGCGCGTAGCGATCCTCGAGCCATCGGACCACCCGGTCGGCGATGAGCGGGTCGCGGATC
>JAFDWI010000280.1 GCA_018268545.1 Actinomycetota bacterium | reverse complement strand
GCGCCACGTTCGCGCTCCTCGATCATCGCATCGCCTTCCGGGGCACCGACCCCGACCTGGTCGCCCGCGCCGAAGCGCTCGTCACCTTGCCCACCGCACCCGGCGACACCCCGGATGTGCTCGTCGACGTGCTCGCCCGCGACTTCCCCGTCGGCGACCGCTCCGCCGCTGTCGAGCCCACCCCGACCGATCCCCACGACGCCGACGCCGCCGGGCGCGGTGACGACCGCGACACCGATGTCGATGTCGATGCCCGCTCCGCGGGTCGTGATGCCGATGCCGGCGGCACCGCCGACCGTGACCGTGTCACCGACGCCGACACGAGCCACGCCGCCCGTGGTGCCGTTGCCGGCCTCGATGCCGATGCCGATGCCGATGCCGCCGGTGACGCCGATGCCCGCTCTGCGGGCCATGACGTTGATGCCCGCTCTGCGGGCCATGATGCCGACGCCGATGCCGATGCCGATGCCGATGCCGTACGCGTCGCCGGCCGTGACGGCGAGCAAGGCACACCCGTCGGGGTGCTGCTGCGCATGGCCGAAGAATGGGGGTTCCCCAGCTTCGACGCGATGGCCGTGCAACTGCCGGGGGTGTTCAACGACTTCGTCACCCGGACCGGCGGGCTGCTCATCTTGCACTGCGGGGCGGTTCGCACCCCCGACGGCGGGATCATCGTGGCCGCCGGGGTCGCCGAAGCCGGCAAGTCCACCCTCACCGCGGCGCTCGTCGCCGCCGGATGCGACTATCTGGGCGACGAACTGCTCGGTGTGCGGCCCGGCACGCTCACCGCGGTCGCCGCCCCACAGCCCCCCGCACTCGACGAGACGAGCCGTGCCGTGCTCGGCCTCGACCACCTTGATCGCCTCGATGGCCAGGACCACCGCGGCGACCCGGACCACCAGGACCACCTTGATGGCCGCGACGACGACCGCCTCGGCCCCCTCGATGACCTCGACGGCCCCGACGGCCGAGGTGGCCTCGTTGGCGGCACCTCGCCGGGCGGCCACGATCCGCACGATCTTCGTGGCCCGTACGTGCCGGTCGAGGCGCTACGCCCCGGGGCGGTGTCGCTCGGCAACGACGTGGGGCGCATCGACCGGATCGTCGCCGCACGCTACGACCCCGACGGCCCGCCCGATGTCCGCGAAACCCGCCTCGACCCCGTCGACGCGCTCGAAGCACTCACCCCGACGATCATGAACGTGCTGCGGATGGGGCCCGACGAGTGGTCGACGTTCTGCGCGCTGTGCAGCGACGTACCCGTCACGTCGCTCCGCCATCGCGACGCGAACGCTGCTGCCGCACACCTGCTCGCCGCTCCCCGTCGATCGTCGGTGCCCCAACCCTGAACCGCCCACAGACAAGCCGACCGCCCCGCGGGACGGCGACCTCGCGGGCGCGTCGGGCGCCTGATCCCTCGGGTTCGCCGGCGAACCGCGTGGTTGTCGCGCACCGGGTTGCTTCGGTTGGCGGGTGCCCGTCGTCGGTGTCGGGCACGCGGTCCCTCCGGTTGGCCGGAGACCCCCACCGGCGTCGCGCATCTCGTCCCTCCGGCATCGCTGGAGCCGTCACCGGCGGTCGTCGACGCACCCGGTTGGCCCGGTTGGCCGGTGCACCTCACCGGCGGTCGCCGACGCACCAACAGGTGGGCGATCGACGTGGCCGGTCCGCTTCGAGCCCGCCCGGTTCGGTCGGGCCTCGCCGACCCGACGTCACGCCGACCCGGTATCTCGACGAGGTGCGCCCGCCGTCACCAGCCGATCCGACAGGGTCCACCCAATGGATTCGGAAGGCCCGTACGATGGCTCCGAGTCGGCGAATTCGAACGCGAACCGGAGGACCGTACCGATGACCGAGTCCGTCACTCCGCAACCTGCATCACAACCGCACGTCGATCGACGCCGATTCCTGAAGCAGGCAGGACTGGTCGCGGGCACGGCGTTGACCGTCCCGGCGATCACCAGTTCGTTCTCGAACCTGGCCGGTGCCGCCACGCCGCAGTCGGCACTGAAATGTGACAGCCCGACGACCGGGCAGGTGACCGTTCCCGCAAACCGGACCTTCTACTATGACATTGCCGGTGGTGGCGGCGGGGCCGGAGCAGTGGGCGACTGGTCGAACGGCGCATGGGCCTCCAAAGGGGGCGCGGGCGCGCAAGTAACCGGGCAGGTCCCCCCGCAGGCCTCCAGCTACACGGTCAACTACTACAAGGGCACCGCCGGCGTCGGCGCGATGAAACCCAACGTCAACGCCGCGAGCGACCAACAGGCGCTCGGTGGCAACGGCGGGACCGGTTATCGGGCGGGTGGCATCGGTGGTCGGCACCACACCGACAACGCCGGTGGTGGCGGCGGCGGTGGCGGTGGTGCAAGCGCGCTGATCGGCGCGTCGCCCTCCATCCAGGTGATCGCAGCCGGTGGTGGCGGCGGTGCCGGCGCCGGCGAGACCAGCAGCGGGACATGGCCGTCGTCGCCGCCCGGTCCGCCGCGTTCCAACGGCATCGGGAACGGCGCGGGCGGCATGAGCGACCAGAACGGTTTCAACGGCGTGAGCGGATCGTCCGGTGACGGCATCCTCCCCTACGGTTCGGGTGCCTACAGCGGAACGAACGGTGGCGCTGGCGGCGTCAACCCGAACGGCACCGGAAGCGGGGGCACCAGCGGCAGTTCCCAAGGCGGCTACGACTCCGTCGGAGGCGTCGGGGGCGCCGGCGGTTATGGCGCGTGGAACGGGTCGAAGGGCGGGAGCAACTACGGCGGCGGTGGCGCCGGTGGTGGCGGTGGTGCGAACGCCGGCGGTGGCGGTGGCGGTGGCGGTGACCGCAACACCACGACGAAGGCCTACGCTTCCGGGTCGGGTGGTGGTGGCGCCGGTGGCAGCAGCGTGGCCGCCGGGCCGACGGG
>JAFDWI010000027.1 GCA_018268545.1 Actinomycetota bacterium | reverse complement strand
GATCTTGGGCAACACGGTGATCCGGGTCGGGGCCGGTCCCGGGACGACACGGCGCGCGAGGCCGAACGGGTCCGTCGTGATGATCTTCTCGGGGCCGATGGTCGTGACGCCACGGTGAGCGAAGCACAGGGGTAGCGCCGCGTGGATGCGCTCGCCGGGGCCGAGGGAACGGATCGTCCAGGTGACCGTCGACGACGCGTGGCCCGGGCCGTCGATCCGTTCGTGGAGCCCTGCGGCCGTGCTGCGGCGTCGACCTGCGTTGACGACCACGATCTCGCCACCGACTTCCTGTTCGACCATCACGCGGGCGACGCCGAGCTCGCGATCGCACGTCAGCGCCGGACGCGAGTATGCGACCGAAAACGCAGCGAGCAGCGTGACCGCGACCACCGCGACGCCCAGGCCGGTGATCTCTGCCAGGCCGAGGACGATGCCGACCGCGATCGTGGCCGACCCGACGACGAGGGTGACTGCGCCCGAGCGCGTCAGACCGAACTTGCGAAACCGCGTCGGCCGTGACGGGTCCGACAACCGGTCAGGCGATCGGTCGGACACCGGTCGGGACCGGGAGGCGCTCGACGATCTCGGCGAGTACCCGGTGTGCGGTGATGCCGCGGATGCGCGCATCGGGGGTGAGGATCAACCGGTGGGCGACGACCGGCACCAACACGTCGCGCACGTCGTCGGGGGTCAGGTAGTCGCGGCCGCGGAGCGCGGCACGGGCGCGCGCGACGTGTTGCAGCGTGAGGGTGGCCCGCGGTGACATCCCGATGGCGACCGCGGGATGATCCCGGGTGGCACGGGCGATCTCCACGATGTGTCGACGGAGCGAGTCCGCGACCCGGACGCCGTCCACCGCGCTCGACAGCCGCGCCATGTCCTCGGTCGACATGACCGCTCCGAGGGCGGCAACGACATCGGCGTCGGGGTCGCGGGCAAGCAGTTCGACCTCGTCGCCGAGGTCGGGGTACCCCACGGACAGCCGCATGCAGAACCGATCGAGTTGACTCTCGGGCAACGGGTAGGTTCCCTCGTGTTCGACCGGGTTCTCCGTTGCCAGCACGACGAACGGCGACGGCAGCGCGTAGGTCGTCCCGTCGACGGTCACCTGTCGCTCGGCCATCGCCTCCAACAGGGCGGACTGGGTCTTCGGGGCGGCACGGTTCACCTCGTCAGCGATGACGACGTTGGCGAAGATCGGTCCCGGCCGGAACTCGAACGCCGCCGTGTTGCGGTTCCAGACCGCGACACCGACGACGTCGCCGGGAAGGAGATCCGGTGTGAACTGGATCCGTCCGAACGTTCCCCCGATGGAGCGGGCGAGCGCCTTTGCGAGCGTGGTCTTGCCGACGCCCGGGACGTCCTCGATCAACAGGTGGCCACGAGCGAGCAGGCACACCAGGGCAAGATCGATCAGCGACCGTTTCCCCACGATGACGCGTTCGACGTTTTCCGCGATCGCGTTGCAACGTGCGGCGAATTCGTCGTGCCCGGCGATCGTCGGTGGCTCCGTCGGTATGGTCGTCACTGGGTCCTCCTCGGTGGGTGACGAGCATACCGAGATATCGTCCGGCACTAGCCTGGCGCCATGGCCGAGCAATCGTGGGTCGTGGATGCGTTCCGCGCCGTGGTTCGTCGCCCGTCGTTGTGGCCGACCGCGATCCGCCAGGTCGTTCGGCTCGCCGAGCCCGGGTGGTGGCGACGTCGGCCCTACCTTCCCCTGCCTTCCCCGGGGTATCTGGAACTTCGGATCGTCACGATGTACGGCGGCGACGGGACCGCCGGCATCGACCCGGACGACGTGGTGACGTGGCTGCGCTGGTGCCGCGCCACTTCCCGGTGAGCGGCGCATCGATTTCGCGTCGGGGGCGCGACGACGACGCTCCGCCGCCGGTGCTCTCGATCCGGTTGCACCGGGTGCGTCTGGATGGTTCGGCGCCGTTCCGTTCGGCCCGGGAGGTGATCGTGCATCGTGAGGTGATCATCGTCGAGGCCACCGATGCGGACGGGAACGTGGGCTGGGGGGAATGCCCGGCGATGCCGAGCCCCGGCTACACCGCCGAGTACCTGGAGGGATGCTGGGGCGTGCTGTGTGAGGTGCTCGTTCCGCTTGTGATCGCGGAACCGGCCGAGGCGCTCGAACGCCTGGCCCGGGTCCCGGGGAACCAGATGGCGCGCCATTCGCTGATCGGGGCGCTGGTCGATCTCGACCTTCGGGCGCGTGGAGTCTCGTTGGCGTCCGCGTTGGCAACCGCGGGCGGATCCGCGGCCGCCGAGCGGGTGGAGTCCACCGCGGTCATCGGCATCACCGATTCGTTGTCGCAGCTCGAGGAGGCGGTGGGGCGCGCCGTCGAGACCGGGCATCGCAGCGTCAAGCTCAAGATCGACCCGCGACACGACGTCGAACCGGTGCGGGCGACGACGCGGAACTGGCCGGACGTGACGCTCGCGGTGGACGCCAACGGCTCCTATCCGGATGCGGATACGGCTGTCGAAGCGTTGCGTCGCGTCGAGTCGTCGGCGAGTGGGCTCGCGTACGTCGAGCAGCCGCTCGGGGCGGATGATCTCGTCGGCTCGGCGATCGTCGCCCGCCGTGTGGGGTCGCCTGTGGCACTCGATGAGTCCGTCGGTTCATCGGGCGCCGCGGTCACCGCGTTGTCGCTCGGTGCGATGGGGGCGTTGAACGTGAAACCGGCACGGGTCGGTGGTGTCCTCGAAGCGATCGTGATCGCGGACACCGTGGCGGCCGAGGGGATTCCGGTGTTCTGTGGTGGGATGCTCGAATCGGGGATCGGGCGTGCCGCGGCGCTGGCGTTCGCGGCGCAGCCGTGTTGTTCGCTGCCGACCGACCTCGGGCCGTCGTCGCGTTACCACGAACGTGATCTCACGTCGCCGCTCGAGTTGGTCGACGGACACCTGGCCGTGCCGAAGGGCCCGGGAATCGGGGTCGTGCCGGATCGGGCCGTCCTCGAGGCGTCGACGACCCGGTCGTGGTCGTTCCCGTGATCGGTTTCGAGTCGACCACGCTTCGAGCGACCGTGGCGGCGGCGCACGCGGCGCCGTTTCCCGACGTGGTCCGGCGCGCGATCTGGTTCGTCGAACCGACCGATTCGGCGATCGTGCTCGGCAGTACCCAACCGCTGTCGGTACTCGATCTGGCCGAGGTCGAGCGCCGTCGCCTCGCGGTGGTCCGCCGTCGCAGTGGCGGTGGTGCGGTCGTCATCGAAGCCGGTGCGTCGTCGTGGTTCGACGTGTGGCTGCCCGCGGATGATCCGAGATTTGAACGTGACGTGAGTCGATCCTCGACCTGGTTGGGCGAGGCCGTCGCCGATGCGTTGGGGACCGCAGGTGTCGACGGCGACGTCGTCGTCGCCTCCGGTGTGCAACCGGGGCGCCCGGGTGCACGCTCGCCGGTCTGTTTCGGATCGGTCGGTCCGGGCGAGGTGCTCGTGGAGGGGCGAAAGGTCGTCGGCGTGTCCCAACGTCGTACCCGTGCGGGCGCACGGTTCCAGGTCCTCGTGCTCCACCGGTTCGATCCGGTTGCGACGGCGGCGCTGTTCGCATCGACGCCCGAGACGCGTGCCCGCCTCGTATCGGATCTCGGCCGACGGGTCGCCGGTGTCCGAGTGGCGCCTGGGGTGCTGCGCGCGGCGGTCGAGGACGCCCTTTCGCGGCGTTGACCGACCTGGTGCCCACACCCCGGCACCGCATGACGACGGTCACAAGCCCAGGTCGTGGCCCTTTCGGGGACGGGACGAGACGGTCCTTGTGCTGGGGAGAGTTGGGTAATAGAGTGGGAGCTCATGGGAGCCAGTGGGCAAACCACCCTCGAGACGACCGAGCGAGCGAACGATCGCATCGAACTCGTCGGCGAACTCGACCGTTCCCTCGACGACCGGGGCCGGTTGTCGATGCCCACGAGCTTTCGTCCGGCCTTCGCCGACGGGGTTGTCCTGCTCCGGTGGCCCGGCCCTTGCGTGGCCATCATGCCGGTGGGGGAGTACCGCTCGATCGAAGACGCGATGCGGGCGAAGGAACGTGATGAACTCGGCGACGCGCGGGCGAGACGAGCACTCAACGCGCTCGCCATGAACGTGCACCTGGACGCCGCGGGGCGGGTGTTCATCACGGACGATCTCCGATCGTTCGCCGGGATCGATCGGGAACTCGTCGTGGTCGGTCAGCGCACGCGGCTCGAACTGTGGGCACGTGCCGGACACGACGCCGGGGCCGACGAACGTTGGCAGGCGCTCGAAGCGCACATCGCCGCGGAGGCATTGTGAGCGATGTCGACGACCACTGCGATCCTCGACCGAAGCGAACCCGGCATGGCTGACGGCGCCTTCGTGCATCGGCCCGTCCTGCTCGACGAGGTCGTGGCGCTCCTGGGCGATCTCGGCCCCGGCGTGATCGTGGACGCCACCCTGGGTGGCGGTGGCCACGCGGCCGCACTCGCCGCGTCGACCGCGGATCGCCGGATCATCGGAATCGACCGGGACCCCGACGCGCTGGCCGCGGCCCTCGCGCGTTTTGACGCCGACCCTGCGATCGCGGGGCGCCTCGAAACCCGCCGGGGCCGATTCGACCAGGTCCTCGCCGAACTCGACGGCGGCCCGGTCGTCGCCGTGCTGTTCGACCTCGGTGTGTCGTCGCCCCAGTTCGACCGCGCCGAGCGGGGATTCAGTTACCGGTTCGACGGACCGCTGGACATGCGGATGGACCCGGACCTGCCACGATCGGCGGCGACGTTGCTCGAGGAAAGCACCGAGGCCGAGATCGCGCGGCTCCTCGCCGAGCACGGGGACGAGCGGTTCGCCCGCCGCATCGCGCACGCGATCGTCGGCGCGCGACCGATCACATCCACGGCGATGCTCGCCGACATCGTGCGTTCGGCGATCCCTGCGCCGGCCCGCCGACACGGTGGGCATCCGGCGAAGCGGACCTTCCAGGCGCTGCGCATCGCCGTCAACAGCGAACTCGACGCGCTGCGTACCGGCCTGGAGGTCGCCCTCGACCTCGTCGGCGTCGGTGGGAGGGTCGCCGTGATCAGCTACCACTCGGGGGAGGATCGCATCGTCAAGCGTGCCTTCGCCGACGCGGTGACCGGCGGATGCACGTGTCCACCCGGGCTTCCGTGCGGGTGTGGCGCACGTTCCCGGGCCCGAAATCTCACTCGAGGCGGGATCACGCCCGGCGTGGGTGAACTCGAATCGAACCCGCGTGCTGCGAGTGCGCGGCTGCGAGCCGTGGAGGTGATCGCATGAGTCCGGCTTCACCGACGAGGGCGTTGCGTGAAACGCGCCGCGAGAAGGGCGATCGCGAACCGCATCTGCGGGTCGTCGACGCGCCGGCGAGCCCGACCCGTCAACGCGTCATCGTGTCGGTGGTGTTGACCCTGTGCTTCGGGGTGTTGCTGACCGCCGTCGCGTTCCACGTGCACCTCGCCACGGGCCAACGGCACATCGACCAACTGAATCGTCATGCGCAGGCGTCCCAGGAGACCTACGACCGCCTGCGCTTGCAGGTCGATCAACTGTCGGCCCCCGAACGCATCGTCGCACGGGCACATGCGTTGGGCATGGTCGACGCCCAGAACCCGACCTGGCTTGCACCGGCCGGCCCGGCCCTTTCCAGCGGCGGCACCGCCGATGACCCGACGATGCGCGGCTACCTCGACGTCAAGCCCTACCTTCGGAACGTGCCGTGACCGAAGGCCGTCCGCCACGGGTCGCGAACGGGTTCTTCGGTGGAACCGGGGGCGATGACGCCTCCGTCCCGAAGCGCTCCGGATCCCGGGGCACCGGACGGTCGGGCGCGAGCGCGTCCTCGGCGCACCCCACCAGGTCGACCCGGCGTGGTCCGGCTGAACCGGCACGGCCGCGTCGCTCGACGACGGCGAAGAGGGCTGCGGCACCCCCTCGGGCGCGGCGGCCGGCGTCCGAGGCGACCGGGCACGACCCCGCGCGCACCGGCGGGTCACGGTCGACGCCGCGTCGTGCCGGTGCCGGTGCCGGTGGTCGTCGTGGGATCTTCGTGTCGGACCGCAATCGGTACCTCGGTATCGGAACCGTGTTGGCGTTGCTGTTCACCATCGCCGTCGGGAAACTCACCGACGTTCAGGTCCTGAGCCCCGGTCGCTACCGCTCGACCGGCGTCACCCAACGCACGGTCCGGGTCGCACTTCCCGCCGGGCGTGGCGCGATCCTCGATCGCAATGGTGAGGATCTCGCGCTGTCGGTGCCACGCTCCACGGTGGTCGCCGACCCGGTCACCGTCACCGACGTCGCCGCCGAGGCGAGCCGCCTGGCCGACATCCTGAACATCGACCGGGCGACGATCGAACCGTTGCTCCGGAAACGCTCACGCTTCGTCTACATCGACCGTCTGATCCCGGACTCCGCGGCGAGTGCGGTCAAGAAGCTGATGACCGCCGGCAAGCTGCCCGGGATCGACCTGATCGACGAGTACCAGCGTGTCCGGCCGAACGGATCCGAAGCCGGGTCGGTCGTCGGGATGACCGACATCGACGGCCAGGGCATCAGCGGTCTGGAGAAGCAGTACCAGGGCCTCCTCAAGGGCATCCCGGGTGAGGTTTCCTACGAGACGTCCGCGATGGGGCCGATCCCCGGTGGACAACGCCAACTCGAGGCAGCGAGGCCCGGCGACGACCTCCAGCTCACCATCGATCTCCCGTTGCAGTACTCGGTCGAGAAACTCGTCGCCGATCAGGTGACCGCGACCGGCTCCGAGTCCGGGATCGCCATCATCACCCGCCCCTCCACGGGCGAGATCCTTTCGATGGTCAACGTGGCGACCGACCCGAAGACGCACAAGGCGACGCCGTCGACGAACAACGAGGCTCTCACGACCGTGTTCGAACCCGGGTCGGTGAACAAGGTGATCACCGTGGCCACGGCCCTGCAGGATCACAAGGTGGACCCGTCCACCGTGTTCGAACACCCTCCGACGATGACCCTCGGTGGAGCGACGTTCGGAGAGGCCGAGTCGCTGCCGTCCCGGCTCAGCGTCACCGACATCCTGACGGTCTCGTCCAACATCGGAACGATCAAGATCGCGCAGATGCTCGGACCGCAGCGGATCGATCGTGCATTGCGCGACTTCGGATTGGGTAGTCCGACCGGACTCGGGTTCCCGAACGAGTCACCCGGGCTCCTGTTGCCGCTCGCGAACTGGAGTGGCTCGTCGATCGGCTCGATCCCGATCGGTCAGGGTATCTCGGTCACCGCGTTGCAGATGTTGGATGCCTACAACGTGCTGGCGAACGGCGGTGTCGCCGTGGCCCCGAAGCTCGTGTCGGCGACAATCGATGCGAGCGGACGACGCCAGCCGACGCCGGCATCGAGGGGACACCGTGTGATTCCCGCGGATGTCGCGCGCGAGCTCCGCGGGATCCTCGCGAACGTGGTCAAGACCGGCACCGGTCAGAAGGCCGCCGTCCCCGGCTATCAGGTGGCCGGCAAGACCGGAACCGCACGCAAGCCGCTCGCCCAGCACCAGCCGGGCAATGGCTACATGGGACTCGACGGCCGCTACCACTACGTGTCGACCTTCGTCGGGATGTTGCCGGCGAACGACCCGCAACTGTCGATCATCGTCGTGCTCAACGACCCGTCCGGTTCGTACTACGCCTCGGACACCGCCGCCCCACTGTTCGGCGCGATCGCTGCCGAAGCCGTCCGGCGGCTCCGGATCCCGCCGGTCGCCGGGCAGGACGCCACCGACGGGCTCCCTGCGGTCAACCCGCAACTGCTCGGGTCACTCGCCGATGCGCCCACGACGGAGACCAGCACGCGTCGCACGGGGGCGCGGTGACGACCACGACACTGTCGACGCTCGTCGACGGGCTGAACCGGCGCGGCATCGAGGCCACCCTGCGAGGCGACGGTGACATCGTGGTCGACGATGCCTTCCACGACGATCGGGCGGTCCGCCCCGGCTCACTCTTCTGTTGCGTCGTCGGTGCGACCGCGGACGGACACGACCATGCCTCTGCTGCAGTCGATGCGGGCGCGGTCGCGCTCGTGTGCAGTCGTCCAATCGGGGCGGGTGTCCCGGAGATCATCGTGCCGGACGTGCGGATCGCGATGGGCCCGGTGGCGGCGATGATCCACGGCGACCCTTCCGCCGAGTTGCTCTGCGTGGGGATCACCGGCACCAACGGCAAGACGACGACCGCCGCGCTGATCGGGTCGATCCTGAGGGCCGACGGTCGGAACGTGGAGGTCATCGGCACGCTCAGCGGCGTTCGCACGACACCCGAGGCGACCGATCTGCAACGTGAGCTGGCTGCGCTTCGACGCAGGGGATGCGACGCGTTGGTGATGGAAGTCTCCTCGCACGGTCTCGCGCAGCATCGGGTCGACGGGATGCACTTCGACGTCGCGGTGTTCACGAACCTCGGGCGTGATCACCTGGACTACCACGAGACGATGGAGGAGTACTTCCGCGCCAAGGCACGGTTGTTCGAACCGTCGTTCAGCGCTCAGGGCGTCGTCGACCTCGACGACGCGTACGGACAGTTGTTGCGGGACGCATCGGACATCCCGATGACGGGCTTTCGTCTGGCCGACGGCGATCCGGTCGTCGCTGCCGCTCCGATCGAGTTCACGTGGCGTGGCCGACCGGTGCACATGTCGCTCGCCGGTCGATTCAACCTCGCCAACGCCTTGGCCGCGGCGACGACGGCGAGCGTCCTCGATGTCGATGACGGAACCATCCGTGCCGGTCTCGAGGCCGCTGATCCGGTGCCCGGTCGGTTCGAGGTGGTTCCCACGACATCCGGGGTGACCGTCGTCGTCGACTTCGCCCACACACCCGACGGGATCCGGGCCGTGATC
>JAFDWI010000279.1 GCA_018268545.1 Actinomycetota bacterium | reverse complement strand
TGTAGACCAAAATGGTCGGGAATTGAAATCCCTTGCGCTACGCGCCCCTCAGGACGCGTATCGCCACCCGATGCACTCACCTGCGCGAACTTCGGCCAAACAGGTCGGCTCTGAGGCCCTCGATGGCCGAAGTTCCTAAGGTGAAGGGATGTCACGCGACGCGGAGTTCGGATTCGACACCAGGGCCATCCACGCCGGCCAGCGGCCCGATCCCGAGACCGGCGCTCGGGCCATGCCGATCTATGCGTCGTCGTCGTTCGTGTTCGATGACATCCAACAAGCTGCCGATCTGTTCGCATTGCAGTCCTTCGGGAACATCTACAGCCGCATCTCCAATCCCACCGTCGCCGCGTTCGAGGAACGGATGGCCTCGCTCGAAGGCGGTCTGGGTGCGCTCGCGACCGCGTCGGGGATGGCCGCGCAACTGATCGCGGTGTTGACCCTTGCGGTGAACGGTGATCATCTCGTGTCGTCGAATGCGCTCTACGGCGGGACGTACACCCAGTTCAACGTGACGTTGCGCCGCTTCGGCATCGACGTCGACTTCGTCGACCCTTCCGACCTGGATGAATTCGAGGCGGCGATCCGACCCGAGACCAAGGCGCTGTTCGCCGAGGTGATCGGCAACCCCGGCGGAAACGTCCCCGACATCGAAGCGCTCGCGGCCATGGCCCACGACCACGGGATCCCGCTCATCATGGATTCGACGTTCGCCACGCCGTACCTGTGCCGTCCGATCGAGTTCGGCGCCGACATCGTCGTGCACTCGGCGACCAAGTTCATCGGCGGGCACGGCACGGCGGTCGGAGGGGTGATCGTCGAATCCGGCACGTTTCCCTACGACAACGGGAACTTCCCGCTGTTGTCGGAACCGTCGCCCGCCTATCACGACCTGAATTTCTGGGAGAACTTCCGTGAGTACGGCTACCTCATGCGGGCCCGCATGGAGGTGATGCGCGACATCGGCGCACCGCTCAGCCCGTTCCACGGATTCCTGTTCCTGCTCGGCCTGGAGACGTTGTCGCTTCGCATGCAACGTCACGTCGAGAACGCGAAGGCCGTCGCGCGTTTCCTGCACGATCACCCCCGGGTTGCGTGGGTGAAGTTCCCGATCTTCGACGACAACCCGTCCACGCCGCTTGCAGCCAGATATCTGCCCGAGGGGCCCGGAGCGGTGTTCACCTTCGGGTTGCACGGTGGGTACGAGGCGGGCGTGTCCTTCATCGACAACGTCGACCTCGCGTCGCATCTCGCGAACGTCGGTGATGCGAAGACCCTGGTGATCCATCCGGCGTCGACCACCCACCAGCAGGTCGACCTCCACGAACGTGAGGCGAGCGGCGTGGGCGACGACATGATCCGCATCTCGGTCGGGATCGAAACGATCGACGACATCATCGACGACCTCTCCCGAGCGTTGGAGGCGAAATGAGTTCCACGACGATCGTGCCCGAAGCAACGGCTCGTGACCGGCTCCGGATCATCCAGGGGGCGCGCTCGGTCGCGCTCGTCGGCGTGTCGGCGAACCCGATCCGATCGTCGAATTTCGTCGCGAGCTATCTGATCCGCACGCCGATGGACGTCACCTTCGTGAATCCGGCGTACGACGAGGTGCTCGGTCGACGGTCCTATGCGAGCCTCGTGGACCTGCCCGAGGTGCCCGACATCGTCGACATCTTCCGACGTGAAGAAGCGATCCCGGGTGTGGTCGACGAAGCGATCGCGATCGGCGCGAAGGTCGTCTGGTTCCAACTCGGGCTGCGCCACGACGCAGCGGCCGCGAAGGCGATCGACGCGGGGCTCGAGGTCGTGCAGGACCGATGCCTCAAGATCGAACACGCGCGGTTCTCCGGGCGGTTGAACCTCGCCGGATTCGACACCGGTGTGATCAGTTCGAAACGGCGTCGCCCGCTGGCGTGAGCCGGTAGACCCAGGTGCCCATCCGCTTGGTCGACGTGTCACCCCGGGAGCCGTCGAGGGTGCCGGTGTAGCGGTAGGTGTCACCGTGGACGACGGTGATCGTGTGGGCGCGCTCGGGGCCGAACAGCGCGCGGAGCTGCCGGGTGATGTCCGGGTCGCGGCCGTCGACGTCACGGCCGTGGTTGACCGCCCAGGTCACGTTCCGGTCCGCGAGGAACGGCGCGGTCCGGCCGTCACGGGCAGCCTGGTACCAGGCGAGGCTGTTGACGACACCGTCGAGGTTCACGACCTTGCGATGAGCGAAATAGCCGATCGCGCCCGCGTCCCATGACGCGATCCGCGCATCACCGGGAAGGTTCGCATCGATCCACCGTCCCGCGGCCGCGTCGTGGACCATCAGCGAACGTGTTCCCGGATCCGACACCGGTGGGATCGACCAGGCGAGCATCGCGACGAGGGGCACGACGAGGATCGCGGCGGGCGCCCGGACCGACAGCGAGGTCACGGGCCGGGACGCGTCTGTGGCCTCGAGGACGCCCCCGGCCGCGAGATCCGCCACGAGCAGCACCAGCAGGAACGTCCCGTACAGCGCGAGCGGTGCGAAGTACCACAGGTACGGCACCTCCTGGAGCGTCGCGTAGTACCCGACGAGGCCGATGCAGAATGCCGCGTACCACCCGCTCGACGCGAGGAACCGACGGGTGTA
>JAFDWI010000278.1 GCA_018268545.1 Actinomycetota bacterium | reverse complement strand
CCTTGGCCCCAACGGCGCGGGTAAATCGACGCTGCTGTCGGTGATCGCCGGGCTCATCCGACCCACGGGTGGAAGTGTCTGGTTCGCCGGGCGCGCCGCATCCGACATCGATGCCGCGACCCTCGCGACGGCCGGGCTCTGCCGGATCCCCGAAGGACACGGGGTGTTCGCCAACCTGACGGTCGCCGAGCACCTGTGGCTGCTCGCGTGCCGCGGGCGGGATCGACGCTCGGTCGAGGATCGCGCGTTCGCGTTGTTCCCACGTCTCGCCGATCGACGATCCCAGCTCGCGGGTTCACTCTCGGGCGGCGAACAGCAGATGCTCGCACTGTGTCGAGCGCTCGTCACCGACCCCACGATCCTGTTGATCGACGAGCTGTCGATGGGCCTCGCACCGATCGTCGTTGCCGATCTGTACGAGCGTGTCGCCGAACTCGCCGGGGGCGGCACGACCATCGTGCTCGTGGAACAGTTCGTCCACACGATCTCCGAGCTCGCGACCCGCGGCATCGCGCTCGTCGCCGGCCGCATCGTGTTGGACGGTCCCGTCTCCGAGATCACTCCGCACCTGCGCGCGGCCTACTTCGCAACCCCCGAGGAGCCCCTCCGATGAACGACGCCGAATCGACGAACACAGCGGACGTCACGGACGCCACGGCAAGGACCGACGCGTTCATCACGGCCCTACCCGCTCCCCCGGACCCGTCACGTCGCGACACTGCGCTCGTGCGCGCCGCCGCCATTGCGATGGCCGCCGGCACGATCGTCGCGATCGTCGCCGTTGTTCTCTCACAGGGTTCGAACAACCCACTCGACCAGTCCACGCAGCTCGCGATGGCCGTTGCCGGGCTGGCCGTCACCGTTGCGGGCGGTGCCGTGTTCCTTCGCTATTCGCTCAGCCGATTCCTGCGCTACTGGCTGCTCGTCATGGTCGACGAGCAGCACCGAGGCGACGATCGCGGGTCCCGAATCGACTGATGGGCCCTCTCGGCTCTGCACCCTCAACCGATCGCATCGAGCAACTCGGGCACGGGATCGACCGCGAGTCGGTTCGGCGCTGATGCATCCGTCGAATTGATCATATGATTCGGCCGTGAGTCGGATCCGCAGCTTCGCTGATCGTCCGATACCGCGCTGGTTCCGAGATGCCGGGCTCGGGATTTTCATCCACTGGGGCCCATTCGCCGTCCCCGCGTTCGCCCCGGTGATGGAACCCGGCGGGACGATCATCGACCTGTTGCGAACCGATCCGGGCAATTTCGGCGCGAAGTTGCCCTACGCAGAGTGGTACCGCAACGCGCTGGCGATCGACGATTCGCCGACGGCGCACCACCACCGCGCGGTGTGGGGCGACCTTCCCTATGAGGGATTCCGTGCGATCTTCGAAGGCGGACTCGCCGATTGGGACCCGGCCGCTTGGGCGGACCTGTTCGTCGAAGCCGGCGCACGCTACGTCGTCATGGTCGCCAAGCATGCCGACGGCTACTGCCTGTGGCCGAGCGCGGTCCGCCACCCCAGAGGCGACGCCGTCTGCTCACCGCGTGACCTGGTCGGCGAGGTCGCCGCCGCGGTCCGGTCACGAGGCCTGCGTTTCGGCGTGTACTACTGCACCGGATGGGACTGGTCGGTCCACCACGTTCCGGTCCGCCGCCTCGGCGATTCGTTCGCGTGCATTCCGAACGAGCCCGACCATGTGCGGTACGTGACCGAACAACTCGACGAACTCGTCGACCGCGTTGCGCCGAGCGTGGTGTGGGCCGATGTCGGTACGCCGCGGGGATTCGATGTTGCTCGCTTCAAGCAGCGACTCGTCGATCGGGTTCCCGACGCGGTCATCAACGACCGCTGGGATCCGCCGCCACCGGGATCGGCCACGCCGCTGGGTCGCCGAATGCTGAACGCCATCGTCGACGCGGCCCTCCCGCACCTGGCCGACCGGCCGTTCCTTCCCGGCCACCATCGCCTCGCCGACTTCCGAACTCCTGAGTATTCCGAGCCCGACATCCCACAGGCGACCAAGTGGGAGACAACCCGCGGCCTCGGCGCAGGTTTCGGTCACAACGCGAACGAACCCGATACCCACAAGATCGACCCCGACGACCTCGTCGCGCTCTATCGACGGGTCGAGATGGCCGGGGGCAACCTCTTGCTGAACGTCGGGCCAAAGGCCGACGGCACGATCACCGATGCCGAATCGTCACGGGTGCGCCACCTGGGCGCAGCCGTGGCGACCGAGGATGCCCGCTGACGATCGCCGTCGGCGGCGCACGATGACATGGCCGGGCACGACGAGGATGCCGGCCGCGCCGTCGATGTGATCCTCGAGATGATCGTTGCGTTGCGTTACGTTACGTTACGTTGCGCCGATTGAGGTCGCTCAGCGATATTCGTGTAGGCCTGTGCCGGCACCGACGCACCCCAGGAGCGTGATGGCCGACGAAGAACCAATGCTTCGGGCGACCCCGGAGATCGACACACCACCCGCTGACAACTCCTTGACGCGCCGTGCGGTGCTCGGGTCGGGCACCGTGCTCGGTGCCGGGGCGGTCGGCGTCGCGCTCGGACGGACCTGGCTCGCTCCCGACGAACATGCCCACGTCGGTGCGACGCCCGACCCGTTCGATGTCGGTGCCACCTCGGACCACCCGACGGGGAAGACCCGCGAGTTCTGGATCCAGGTCGACAGTTTCGAACACGACCTGGCACCCACGGGGAAGGACCAGATGTCGGGGCTCCCGATCGACGCGGGGTCGGCCGTCTACGTGGCCCTGGGATTTCGGGCGTACACCCCCCACTGGACGTCTCCGCTCGCCGGCAACGACGACATCGGAGCAAACACCGGCATTCCCGGGCCCATCATCCGAGCCGAGGTCGGCGACACCGTCATCGTGCACTTCCGGAACAACGACCGCCACTACAGGTGGCCGCACACGATGCATCCGCACGGGTTCGCCTACACCCCGGCGAGCGACGGCGGGTTCGTCGCCGTGCAACCACTCGCGGGCCGGTCGGTGCCCTTCGGTTCGAGCTACACCTACACCTGGGTCGCCCGAGCTTCATCGGCCGGCACCTGGTTGTACCACGACCACTCCATGGCCCAGACGATCCCCGCTCCCCCACCGGCGACCCCGGGTGCGGTGACCCCACCGATGGACCCCGACGATGCCGGCGAACCGGCCTTCGTCGATCCGAACGAGGCGGCCGGCGGCGCGACGACACCGACCGGATCGAGCCCGGCAGACTCGATGGGCACCATGGGGGTCATGGAGCTCTCGGCGCAACTCGGCCTGTTCGGACTCATCGCGATCACCGACGCACACACCGCCGACGTCGACCGCGAACACTTTCTGTTCTTCCACGACATGTACCAGGCCGATGTGCCCAGCCTCGCCCAGGACTTCGACTGCTTCAACGGCCGGGCCTTCCTGGGCAACACCCCGACCTTCGAGG
>JAFDWI010000277.1 GCA_018268545.1 Actinomycetota bacterium | reverse complement strand
GTGCCGATCGACGCAGCGGGCACCGATCCGGTCTCGGCGTAACGGGCGAGTGCCAGTGCCGCCGAACGCTCCGGCTCGGACAGGACCTCCGCCGCCGCCGCTGCTTCGGCAGCGACGATCGATGCCTCCTCGTTGCTCAATCGAACCTCGGTGGCCTCGACGGTATCGGCCGCCGCGATCGACGGGCTCACTGGTCGGCTCCGAGCAACGCGTGGGCTTCGTGTTCGAATCCGCCGGTCTCGATCGGGCAGTGGATCCCGCACTCCTTGGGTGCGCCGGTCTCCCACCACCAGCGCCCGGCGCGGTCGTCTTCACCGGGCTGGATCGGCCGGGTGCACGGATCGCATCCGATCGAGGTGTAGCCCTGGGAGTACAGCGGATGGACGGGGACCTCGTGTTCTTGCAGGTACTCCCACACCTCGTCCTTCGACCAGTCGGCGAGCGGGTTCAGCTTCACGATCCCGTCGTGGTCGTGGTCGAGTTCGACCTTGCGGATCGCCGCACGCGACGCCCACTGTTCGCGACGCAGCCCGGTGATCCACGCGTCCAACCCGCGCAACGCGCCCACGAGCGGCTGGACCTTGCGGACGTTGCAGCACGTGAGGCGCAACTCGACGGCCTTGGTGAACAGATCGGGGCCGTGCGCGGCCTGCATCGCGGCGACCTTGGCCGCGTCGGGTCGGATCACCTCGAAGCGGATCGTCGGGTAGTGCGCACGAACCTGGTCGATGTACTCGTACGTCGCCGCGGGCAGGCGGAGCGTGTCCACCGTGAGCACTCGGATGTCGGGTCGTTGCTGCACGGCCATGTCCAGCATGACCATCCCTTCGGCCTGCAGGGCGGTGACCACGGCGATCTCGTCGTCGCCGAAGGTGTCGAAGGCCCACTCGAGGACCTCGTCGGGTTCGGATGCGTCCAGGTCGATGGCGATCTCGCCGATCTCGAGATCGTCGAAGGACACTCGGGTGCTCATGGTGGATCTTCTTTCAGTCGGGTTGTTCGGCGGGCACGTGGCTGGGGCCGCGTCAACAACCGCCGGAGAGTGCAGGCAGGATCGAGAGTTCTTCGCCCACGGCGACCGCAGTGTCCAGGCCGGCGAGGAAACGGATGTCTTCTTCGCCGAGGAACACGTTCACCGACGGGATCACGTCGCCGGACTCGTCGAGCATCTGTGCGGTGAGCGCCGGGAAACGTTCGGCCAGTTCGGCGATGATGCCGCGGACCGTTCGGGCGTGCACTTCGATGAGGTCCGATCCCCCGGTCGCTTCGAGCAACATGCCGGGGATCCGCACGAGCGGGGTCGTCGCGGCCTGTTCACGTTCGCCGCCGGTCCCGTCGGCTGCCTCGCCGGTGCAGATCGCGCGGAGCGCGTCGTCGTCGTGTCTAGCGAGAAAGGCGGCGAAGTCGACGGCGTCGCTGCTCGCGTGCTTGGCTTCGACCCAGGCCCCGACCAACCGGCACACGACCTCGGTCACGTCCGCGGCCGGAATCCGTCGGATCAGCGGCACGCCGATCGCGGCGCCGACACCCAGGTGGCCCCGGAGGCGGAGGTTGTAGGCCTCGGTACGCACGCCGGTCGTCTTGTCGGTCGTCGTCGTGCCCTGCAGGCCGATGTCGCCGACCCAGTGGTGCGCGCACGCGTGCGGGCAACCGTCCATGTGGATCCCGAGGTCGGCGACCTCGGCTTCCCCGAACCGGCGTTCGAGCTCGGGGAGGATGACCTCGAGCCGACCCTTGGTCTCGGCGACCGAGTAGTTGCAGAACTGGTGGTCGGTGCAGGCGACCGACTTGGCGTACAGCTTCGAGCGCCGGGGTTCGAAGCCGATCGCCTCGAGTTCGGTGATCAGTTCGGAGACCCGCGCGGTCGGGACGTCGGTGACGATGAAGTTCTGTGACCGGGTGAACCGGGCCTCGGCGCCGAAGTCGGCGAGTAGTTCGCCGAGCGCGACGAGTTGCTCCCCGGTGATCCGTCCCATCGTGACGGGAACGCCGACGTAGGACAGGTCGGGCCGTCGCTGGCGGTGCACGCCGACGTGGTCGACACCGGGAATCGCGTCGGGGGTCGTGCCGTCTTCGAACGCGTAACCGAGCTGCTTCTCGATCATGGCCCGCATGGCCTCGGGGCCGTAGTCGTCCATCATGTGCTTGATCCGCGCCTTGACGCGACTCACGCGGTAGCGGGTGTCGTTCTGCCAGACGTCGGTGACGGCCCGGAGCACCTCGATGATCTGCTCGTTCGATTCATAGGGAACGAACACGCCGAGATCACGCGCGATGCGCGGCGTCGCCGACAGTCCACCGCCGATGTGCAGCGCGAATCCGTTCCGGCCGTCCTTGATCGTGCCGATCAACGCGACGTCGTGGATCTCGGGCGCGTTGCACTGACCCGGGCACGCCGAGATCGTGTACTTGTGCTTGCGCGGCAGGTCCGAGTACTCACGGTTTCCGGAGAAGTACTTCGCGACGTCCGCGATCAGGCCGGACACGTCGAAGAGTTCTGCCGCGTCGACACCGGCGACGGGGCAACCGGTGACGTTGCGGACGGTGTCGCCTTCACCACCGGTCGTGGTGAGCCCGACCTGCTCGATCGTGCCGAGCACCTCGGGGAGTTGCGCGAGGTCGATCCAGTGCAACTGGATGCCCTGGCGTGTGGTCAGCTCACCGTAGTTGCGGCCCCGATCCACCGAGATCCGACCCAACGCAACGAGCTGGTCGGGTCGGATGCGACCGCCGGGGACCTTGACGCGGACCATGAAGGTCCCGATCTTGGGCTTGTCGTGCATGAGCCCGTACCAGCTCAGGAAGACGATGTCCTCTTCGGGGATCGCCTCGTATCCCCGTTCGATCATCGACGGCAGCTCGTCGATGATGTCGAGGGGGAACTTCTCCTTCTTGTGTCGCTCGAT
>JAFDWI010000276.1 GCA_018268545.1 Actinomycetota bacterium | reverse complement strand
CCGGCACGATCGGTCCTGGTCGGGGTTGCTTCGGCGGCTGTCGTCCGCCGAAGGCCAACGCTACGACGTGGGCGAGGCGTCGAGGTGGCCGAACCGCTGGATCTCAGCGAACTCCCAGGCTTCTGTGAGCACAATGCGAGGTGCGCCTCCGAGACTCCCCTTGACGGTTCCGACAGTGGGACGCGCCACCATGGAGGGATCGACTCCTGCAACGCATCCACGCTTCCGTGACCCTCCGCACCCGCCTCGTCGCCGCGCTGGTCGTCCTCTCGGCCGTCGGCCTCGTCCTTTTCGGCGCCGTCACCTACGGGCTCTACCAGCGGTCGCTGCTCGATCAACTCGACCGGCAGTTGACGGGGTTGGCACGCCCCCAGTCGTATCGCCTTGCCGCGCTCGTCGCCGAAGGCGCAGTGTCCGGGACGTGTAGCTCGAAGGCCCCGGCGTCGCCCGGCCCACCGCGCGGGATTCCACGTGGTGGTTTCGGTGCCGGACAGGGGCTCGACGCCTTCTCGGCGTTGTACGTCGCCGGCCAACGCGTGGCCTGTGTCTCGGCGATCGTCGCGACGGGCAAGCCGGACGTTCCCGCAGCCATGGGTGATGCCGAGCAGCCGAGGTTCGCGACCGTCGGTTCGGCATCGGGGTCGGGGTCCTGGCGGGTGTTCGCGCAGCCGGTCGACTTCGCGCCACGCGACGTCGAACTGGCCGGGATGGGCCGTTCGGTCACCGATGCCGTCGTGGTCGTCGCGGTCCGGACGTCGGGGGTCGACGAGTCGATGCGTCGTCTGGCCGTCATCGAGATCATCAGCGGCGCATGCCTGCTCGTCGCGCTCGCGGGCGGCGCCTGGCTGATCCTGCGGCGCGGTCTGCGACCCTTGGAGCAGATGGCCACGTCCGCCGCGTCGATCACGGCAGGTGACCTGTCGCGACGCGTGGAGCAGGCCGACGGCCGAACCGAGGTCGCCCAACTCGGCCTGGCGCTCAACACCATGCTCGACGGCATCGAGGTGGCATTCGTCGAGCGGGAGGCCACGGAACGACGGCTGCGACAGTTCCTGGCCGACGCGTCACACGAACTGCGCACGCCGATCACGTCGATCCAGGGGTTCGCGGAGCTCTACCGGCTCGGCGGTCCCGAGCGCACGCCGGACCTGCCGGTCATCATGGGCAGGATCGAGTCCGAGTCGAAACGGATGCACACCCTCGTGGATGACCTGTTGTTGCTCGCCGAACTCGATCGTGTTCGGCCGGTCCGCTTCGACCCCGTCGACCTCTCGGTACTGGCGGCCGACGCGTGCAGTGACCTCGTCGCGTTCGAACCGGGTCGCCGATTCGTGCTCGACGCGCCCGAGCCGATCGTCGTGCCCGGCGACACCGACCATCTCCGGCAGGCGATCGTGAACCTGGTGACGAACGCGGTCCGCCACACGCCGTCGGGCACCGCGGTCGAAGTTCGTGTGGGAGGCGACGCGGCGACGGCACGGGTCGCTGTTCGGGACCACGGTCCCGGGATGGACGAGACGGGCCTCGAGCACGCATTCGATCGGTTCTGGCAGGCCGACCCGTCGCGTGCCGGAAGCGGTTCGGGCCTCGGGCTCTCGATCGTGGCCGGCATCGCCGCCGAACACGGCGGCAGGGTGTTCGTCGAGAACGTCGCCGACGGCGGGGCACGTTTCACGATCGAGGTTCCCCGTATCGGCGTGGCCGGGGGACCGGCACGATCCGACTCGCAAACGGCGTGATCCCTCGGGCGAGGGGTCAGTCGATGTCCTGACGGTCGAGGCGGCGCGTCGCATAGATGATGCCGCACACCCCGACCAGGGCCGGGATGACGTAGGACCACCCCAGCTCGCGATCAGCGAGTTGCAGACCGGCGCCGGTGTACGCGGAAAGGATCGACCGGAGGTACGACAGGATCGACAGTCGTGCCGCTCCCGCGCCCGCCTGTGCGATGAAGTTCTCCCAGATCAGCAGGTACGCGAAACCCCAGACGAGCGCTCGACGGAACCGCAGCCCGAGCGCGGTGAACAAGCCGGAATAGCCGACGAGGCCGATCAGGCTCGCCCATGTCGTGCCGATCATCAGGTCCGTGCCACCACCCGTCGCAGCCGCCATCACGACCGACGCCCCGACGGTGAAGGGCAGGCACACCAGCAGCGACGCGACCCACGCGGCGAGTGCGATCACCCAGCGCGGCACCGGTGGAAGCCACAGGTACACCAGCGAACGGTCCTCGACGAGGTCGCCGAGGGATCCGGACGCGAAGACCAGCGCGACGACCGGGGTGAGCAACGACAGTCCGTAGAGGTTCACGAAACGTGTTCCGGCCACCGTGGGATCGATCGCGGTGGAACCCGTGGCGAGTGCCCCGACGATGATTCCCGTGACTGCGAGCACGGCGAGCCCCACGATGCGGCCGCGGGTCGCCTGGTTACGGACGAACAACATCGTCAGTGCGCGGAGCTGCGAGAAGGTCGTCGCCCGGGTCATCGACCACCGACCAGGTAGCGGAACACGCTGTCGAGGTCGTCGTCGAGGGGGGCGAACTCGCGCAGGTGCAGTCCGTTCGCGACGGCTGTCGTCGCGACGAGCGATCGGAGGAGGGCGACGTCGGTCGTCTCGACGTGGACCGTCGACGCGTCGACGAGCCGGACGCCGCTCACCGATCCTGCGCCGAGCAGCGCGCCTGCGAGACGGCCGGGATCATCGGTGGAGATCTGGATCCGATGTGGACGGTCGTCCATCAGATCACGGATGGCCCGGAATTCACCGGTTGCGGCGAGACGGCCCTTTGCGAGCACCAGAACCCGCGACCCGAATCGTTCGACCTCGTCGAGGACGTGGCTCGACACGAGCACGCATCGGCCTTCTTCGCCGAGCCGGTGGAACAACTCGATCATGTGTCGACGTTGACGTGGGTCGAGTCCGGTGAGTGGTTCGTCCAGCACGAGGATGTCCGGGTCGTGCACCAGGGCTGCGGCCACCTTGACACGCTGGCGCATCCCTTTGGAATAGGTGGCGATCCGCCGCGTGTCCGCGGGGTCGAGCTCGACCTTCGCGAGGGCCCGACGGGCCGCGTCATCGGGGTCGTCGATGCCGTGGAGGAGTGCGATGAGCGCGACGAACGCGAGCGGGGTGCGGGAGTCGAACATCGTCTCCTGTTGTGGCACCAGGCCGATTCGGCGCCGGGCGTCGGAGTCGGTGCGGGGATCGGCACCGCCGATCCGGACCGTCCCCATCGACGGCGCGGTCAGCCCGCACAACAGACGCAGCAGCGTGGATTTACCCGCCCCGTTCGGCCCGAGTACCGCGGTCACCCCTGCTCCGACACCGAAGGTGACCTCGGATACCGCCACGACCCCACCGAACCATTTCGACACGCGGTCGACCACGACGATCAGATCGTCGAGATGCGGTGGTGGGGGGAGCAGCACGCTCGCGATGGGCGGCGGCGGAGGTGGCGGTGGCGGGGGTGGGATGTCGGTCATCGGGTCACCTGCATCCGCGCGTAGCGGATCCGAGTGATCACGGTGCACGTGAGGATGACCCCGAGGCCCACGATCCAGACCGCGGCGGTCGACACGTCGGCGGACCCGCCGGTGCTGACCACACCGAACGTCCTTGTGGTGAGTGCCTCGGGCAGTTGCACGGCCAATCCGACGAGCGCGGCATCCGGGTGCCCCTGATGGAGTGTCGCTCCGATCGCCTGGGTTGCGAACACGACGAGGATGATCGCGGCGCCGGCGAACCCTCGACGGTCGGTGAACGCGGAGATGGCCATCGTGAGCGAGGTGAACAACGCTGCGACGACGAGTCCCGCGCCGACGATACGCAGCGCCATCAACACCGTCGGGCCGGCGCCGCCGACCGTGTGCCCCTGCATGGTGCTCGCGACGAGGAACAGCAGCTGCGGTCCGACGGTGACGAGCATCAATCCGGAGAGGATCGACGTGGCCTTCGCGATGAGGTACGTGTCGCGGTTCAGCGGCGACGCGAGATACAGCCCGAGCATCCCGGTGCGTTGGTCGGGGCACAGCACGTCGGGTGCGCTGAACGCGGCGAACAGGACGACCGCGAGCGAGACGTAACCGAAGTACTGCGAATAGGTCGGAAGGCTCGTGGTGACGTTCGGGTCGTTCTTGGCGAGCGCGACCACGCCGACGAAGACGATCGCGGGGACGTACGACACGAAGATGACCGCTGCGGGAAGGAGCTTCGCCCAGACCGACCGCCGCATGCCGAGCATGCGTTGGATCGAGAACCACCAGACCGCTCGGATCGAGGCTCCGCGCCCACCGCGTTCGCCGTCGTAGCGTCGGTACCCCCGCTCGAGGATGCGTGCGGATCCACCAATCCCGATCATCCCCGATGGCGGTCCCGACGGAGGTGGCGGTGGCGGGATCGCGCTCACGCGTGCACCTCGGCCTCGTCCGCGAGGAAGACGTCTTCGAGGCTCGTGCGGCGCGCCTTGAGGCTCCGGATCGCGAAACGACCGGCGGCAACGGCATCGCGCACGGCGTCGAACGCCGCATCGGGGTCCGCGTCGTGTTGCGGTGACTGGACCACGAGTCGGACGCCGTCTCGTTCGACCCGAAAACCGCGAGCGAGCAGTGCCGCCCCGACCGGGTCGTGGCCGTCGACGAGCTCGACGACGACGCCGGTGCCGACGCCGCGGACCTCGTCGATCGGGCCGGACGCCGCGACGCGACCGTCGCGCAAGATCACGACGCTGTCGCACACCCGCTCGACCTCCTCGAGCAGATGCGACGACAACACCACGTGCATCCCGAATTCGGTGCCCATTCGTCGGATCAGGTCGAGCATGTCGTCACGTTGCAACGGGTCGAGGCCATCGGTCGGTTCGTCGAGCAGCACCAGCGACGGATCGTGGACGATCGCCTGGGCGAGTTTGGCTCGCTGACGTTGACCGGTCGACATCGTCCCCAACGGCCGGAATCGTTCTTCGCCGAGGCCGACATGCCAGAGCGCGTCCGAGGCACGATTGACCGCCGCTCGGCGCGGCAGCCCGTGGACCTGGGCGATGTGCGCGACGAAATCGGCGACACGGGTGTCGGGTGGGATGCGGTGATGTTCGGGGCTGTAGCCGACACGGGCCCGTACCTGGTGGCCGGCGGTGGCCGGTTCCAGACCCAACACGGTGAGCGACCCCTCGTCGGGTCGGTGCAGTCCGAGGATCATGCCGATCAACGTCGTCTTCCCGGCGCCGTTCGGCCCCAGCAGACCGGTCACGCCCGGTCCGATCGTGATGTCGGCGTCGATCAACACCGGGGTCGACCTCCACCGTTTCGAAACGTGTCGGCCGACGACGATCGCACCGGCATCGGTGACATCGGGGGGCACGGGTGGCTGCGCGTCGACGATGCCCGCGCCGTTCATGACCGACGAGCCTACCGCCCATGTCCTGTCGGCCGGACCGGCCGGGGCTGTCGGAGGGTCGTGGTCGCGGCGTAAGGTCGACCGCATGGCTGACGATGGAACCAAGGTCACGATCAAGGGACGCTCCGGTGAGGTCACCGACGGATTCGAGCGCGCTCCGGCGCGGGCGATGCTCCGGGCGATCGGGATGACCGACGCCGACTGGCCGAAACCGCAGGTCGGTGTCGCGT
>JAFDWI010000275.1 GCA_018268545.1 Actinomycetota bacterium | reverse complement strand
GTCGAACTCGGACCGGTGTTCGCGAACTTCGTACTCGCCGACGAGATCAACCGTGCGCCGGCGAAGGTCCAATCCGCTCTGTTGGAGGTCATGGCCGAGCACCAGGTCACGATCGGTGGCCGTACCTTCGAGGTCCCGCGCCCGTTCCTCGTGCTGGCGACCCAGAATCCGATCGAATCCGAAGGCGTGTACCAACTTCCCGAAGCGCAACGCGACCGCTTCCTGATGAAGATCATCGTCGACTACCCGACCTTGACCGAAGAAGTCGAGATCGTCCATCGCATCGGCGTCCGCCCGCCCGTCGCGAACCGCGTGATCGACGAGCAGCGTCTCCGCGAACTGCAGGATGCCACCGATCAGGTCTTCGTGGATCCGTCGGTGGTCGACTACGCCGTCCACCTCGTCTTCGCGACCCGGGAGCCCGAGCACTACCGCCTCGGCGAGATCAGCCCCTACCTCACCTATGGCGCGAGTCCTCGGGCGAGCCTGGGCCTCGTGGCGGCGGGGCGCGCGCTCGCACTGCTGCGCGGCCGGACCTACGTCCTGCCACAGGACGTGTTCGATGTCGCACCCGACGTGCTCCGGCATCGACTCGTGCCGTCCTATGAGGCGCTCGCCGAATCGATCACGGTCGAGCAGATCCTCGCCCGGATCCTGTCCACCGTCCCTGCCCCACGGATCACACCCACCGCCGGTGACCGTCCCGTGATGCAACCGGTGCCCCCGGCAACTGCGCAACCGGCCGCACCCACACCATGGGCACCCCCGGCGCCGATGGCTTCCGGGCCGACGCCGTGAACGGTACGTCGACGCGCACCCTCGATCCTTTCGCAGGGGCCGGCCGCACCGACACCTCGAGGGCACGCACCGAGCAGATCCTCCGCAGGCTGGAGTTGACGGTGAACCACCGGCTCGACGGGCTCCTCCACGGTGACCACCTGGGACTCGTGCCGGGGCACGGTACCGAACCGGGCGAAACGCGTGCCTACACCGCAGGCGACGACGTCCGGCGAATCGACTGGAACGTGACGGCCCGCATGCAACGCCCGTATCTCCGCACGACGATCGCCGACCGCGAACTCGAGACCTGGGTGGTGGTCGACCGGTCGGCGAGCATCGACTTCGGAACGGCTGCATGCACGAAGGCGGATCTCGTCCTGGCCGCGACCGCGGCGATCGGTTTTCTGACCGCCCACACGGGCAACCGGATCGGCGCGGTGCTGTTGCACCCGGGGTCGTCGCGCACCATCCCGGCGCGGAGCGGCCGAGACCATCTCCTGCAGATCCTGCATCGGATCGCAACCGACCCGCCGGGCGAGGCCCGACCGATCGACCTCGGCGCCGGAATCGCCCGACTCACGCCGACACTGCGCCGCCGCGGTCTCGTCGCGGTGGTGTCGGATTTTCTCGCAGACCCGAACTGGGAACGCCAGATGCGCGCGCTGTCGACCCGCCACGAAGTGCTTGCCGTCGAG
Source organism: Actinomycetota bacterium (assembly GCA_018268545.1). GTDB lineage: Bacteria > Actinomycetota > Acidimicrobiia > Acidimicrobiales > Iamiaceae > JAFDWI01. The sequence goes on along the minus strand of JAFDWI010000275.1, from coordinate 4,272 downwards.
GTCGTCGATCCGCGCGAACTCGAGTTACCGGACGTGGGTGCGATCTCGCTCTGTGACCCCGAGAGCGGTCGGACCATGCGGGTCGACACGTCCTCCGCGTCGGTCCGCGCGCGGTTCGCCGCAGCCGCGACCGGCCAACGCGATGCGATCGCGACGTCGCTCCGACGTGCGGGCGTGGACCATCTGCAACTGCGAACCGACCGTGACTGGGTCGCGGACCTCGTCCGCCACGTCGCGCTCCGCCGTCGGCGACGCATCGGCCATGCGTCGAGGGCGGGACGATGACCACTGCACTGCTGGCACTCACCTGGGGTGCCCCCGATCGCTGGTGGCTGCTGATCCTCGTCGCGGGTCTGATCGCGGGGTACGTCGCGACGCAGCTCGCGCGGCCCAAGGTCACCGCACGCTTCACGAACCTCGATCTGCTCGAGTCCGTGGTACCGACCGGCCGGGACTGGAAACGCCACATCGGCGCAGGATTGTTCGCGCTCGCACTTGTCTCGATGGTCGCCGCACTCGCGCATCCGCAAGCTCGTCGGAAGATCGCGACCAACCGTGGCACGGTGGTCCTCGCGATCGACACGTCGCTGTCGATGGCGGCAACGGATGTGTCCCCGAATCGACTCGACGCCGCGAAAGAAGCTGCCCACGCGTTCCTCGACGCCGTTCCCGAGAAGTTCAACGTCGGCATCGTCGCCTTCCACGGGGCGGCGAGCGTCCTGGTGGAGCCCACCCAGGACCGCGACGCGGCCGCGCGGGCCGTCGACGGTCTCCAACTCGGGGAGAGCACCGCGATCGGCGAAGGAATCTTCGCATCGCTCGAGGCGATCAAGACCGTTCCCCCGGCGCCCGACAAGTCACCCGTGCCCGCGAGGATCGTGTTGATGTCCGACGGCGCGACGCAGACCGGACGATCCAACGATCAGGCCGTCGCCGCCGCCCGAGCCGCCCACGTTCCGATCGACACGATCGCGTTCGGGACCGACCACGGCACCGTCACGATCCCCGGTTATGAAGGTTCGATCCCCGTCGACGTCGACCGGAGCGCGCTCGCGAAGATCGCGCACGGATCCGGAGGCAATGCCTACACCGCAGCCAGCGAGGCCGAGATCCACGACATCTACAAGAAGATCGGGACCTCGGTCGGTTATCGGGTCCACAAGGTCGGTGTCGACGGCTGGTTCGTCGCCGCCGCGTTCGTCTTCGCGATCCTCGCGGCGGCAGCCAACCTCAGATGGCAGGAACGGATGTTGTGATCGATCCCGTCAATACGGCGACGTGACCTTCAGCCCGATGAACTTCGACGACTTCCCGGGTGAAAGGCCTTGTTCGTAGCCACCTGCATACCCCTGGTAGACCAGCCCGGCGTCGATCTGGACCGACTGGACGTGCTGGGCGTCCGACCAGGAGGGTTGCGCTTCGCCGGGCCCCCAGACCATGACGGAAACCTTCGTTCCCACGACCCGGGCACACAGATTCCACGGCGGTGGTTTCATCGTCGTTCCGAGATTCTTCCAGTTGTCATCCGGCGTTCCCGTCCAGCGGCCCACGACATCCTTGAAGTCGAGCGTGACGAAATGCGAGACGACCGCAGCGGCATTCGCTCCCGAGATGTCACTGCGCACGAAGTTCACGTCGAATGCCCAGACGGCCGCCTGGCTCATGTTCTGGGTGACCGTGATGGCCCGCGTCGCACTGCCGTTCACGCCCGGGCTCACCCGCAACGCGACACCCGGCAGGTGGCGAAGCGTCGGGTCGTGCAGGATGTCGAGTGCCTTGGCGACCGTCGACACGTCCATGACGGAACCGAGCTGGACGCACACCTGTTGGTCGGTGGTCAGGGACTGGTTCGCCTTCCAGAATGCTTCGCCGATCACGCCGCCACCCTCGTCCAGGAAGCGCTTCAGCGTGACCTTGTCGTTCGTGGCCGGGGCACGGACGGTGATCGTGTCGCCGGCGACGGAATAGTCGAAGCGCTGGCCGCCGATCGAATTCAGGGATTGCACCTCGAGACCACCGACCCGGTGGTCGACCGTCATCACGGGCGCCCCGGAACTCCCGCCACTGCTGCATGACACGGCCATGAGCCCCACGGCGAGTACCGCCATCGTCCGGAGCACGGATTGTCGTCGTATCTTGGGCATACGACGCAACAACCTAGCCCGACGATCCGGCACGACTCGCGCGCCGGGATCCGTCAGGAGCGCTTCGACACGACCTTCGACGCCCCACCCGGTTGCATGGTCACCCCGAACAGCGCATCGGCAGCCTCCATCGTGCGCTTCTGATGCGACACGATGATCAGCTGCGCGGTCGAGCGGAACTCGGCGACAAGGTCCAGAAAACGATGCAGGTTCACGTCGTCGAGGGCCGCCTCGACCTCGTCCATCACATAGAACGGCGAGGAGCGCGACCGGAACACGGCGAACAGGAACGCCAAAGCGACGAGCGACCGCTCGCCACCGGACAGCAGCGAGAGCGTCCGGACGTTCTTCCCCGATGGGCGAGCAGCGATCTCGATCCCCGTGTTGAGCGGATCGCCCGGATCGGTCAACGCGAGATCACCGGACCCACCGGGAAAGAGCATGGTGAACAGATCGACGAAGTTCGCCCGCACATCTGCGAACGCAGCCGCGAACGTACCGGCGATCTGCGCGTCGACCTCGGCGATCACCTTGTTCAGCTCACGCCGCGAGCCCCGCACGTCGTCGATCTGCGTGGCCAGGAACTCGTGGCGTTCCTTGCGCTCGGTGAACTCCGCGATCGCGAGGGGGTTGATGGTCCCCATACGGCGAAGTTCGCGATCGAGGTCGCGTACCCGCGCAACGGGTGTCACGCCTTCGGCGAGGTCGGGGCAGTCCGCGTGCAGCGCGGCTTCCGGGTCGGCATCGAGTTCGGCGCGAAGCGTCTCGACGACCTGCTCGGCACGAACCCGCGCTTCGGTCGCGGCAAGCGCGAGTTCTTCCTTGCGGGCTCGGCGTCCGGTGAGCTCGGTCTCGACGGTGGCTCGATCCGCGCGCAGGCGCTCGAGGTTTTCGGTCTCGCCGCGAATCTCGTCCATGCGGCGGCGTCGTTGCTCCTGCAGGTCGCCTGCGATCGTGGCGAGTCCGGAGAGCCTTGCGGTGATCACGTCGTCGACACTTCGCAGAACAGCGACCGCATGGGTCCGTTCGCTGTGGCGTTCCTGGGCATCGCGTCGAAGGCGTTCGTCGCGATCGAGCCGGGCATCGATCTCACCGAGGCGATTTCCCAACGCAGCCTGGCGCTGGTGCAGGTGGGCGCTGCGAGCATCGAGCTCGGAGCGCCGGGCCGCCACCGCGACCGCACGCGCCGCGAGATCGGCCCGGACCTCTTCCCGTCGTCGAGCGACCTCGACAGCGCGCGCCTCCTCGGCCTCCAGACCCGGCAGTGTCCCGACGAGGTCACGGGTGCGTTCGGCGTCGTCTCGCAACGACTGCTGCAACTCCGACTCGGCAGCAACGAGCGATTCGAGTTCCGCTCGCAACTCGCCGAGGTCCGTGTCGAGCCGTTGCGTCGTCGCATGCAACGTCGCGAGGCGGCGAGACGCCTCGTCCGCGGCGGCACCCGCCCTTCGGGCATCCTCACGCGCCGAGTCCGTGGCGGTGATCGCGTCGTCGGCGGCGGCGTGGTGCGCGGCCGCTTCCCGCGCCGCAGCGTCGGCATCGTCACGCGCCTCGCGCAGTGCACCACCGGTCGTTCCCGCTCCATGGGTGGCGGCACGCCACCCGGTCGTCGAGAACCGGCCACCGTCACGGGTCACGATCAACGCTCCGGCGCCCGCCGCAAGCGCATCGACCGCGACTTCCCAGGTGTCAGCGACGAGTACGTGACCGACCAACAGATCCAGCAATCGGTCGATCTCGGGTCGAAGACCGCGGACATGTTCTCGCAGTCCGACGGTCCCCGCGCGGAGAACGGGCCGCTCGAGGGGCGAGCTGCCACCGGTGAGAGGACCCTGGGCACCTTCGAGCGCGAGGACCGCGCCGTCGATCCCATCGTCATGCAGACGTTCGAGCGCCGTCCGAGCCGCCGGTACACCCTCGACGACGACAGCCGCGATCGCCTCGCCGGCCCCGGCCTCGAACGCCGACTGGAACGCCTCGTCGACCTCGACCAGGTCCAGCAGGGTCCCGACGACGCCGTGCAGGTCAGCGAGGCGCTCCACGCCCGCTCGTGCGCGCGCGGCAGCCAAAGCCGACTCGAGCGTCTCGACCCGCGCGGTTGCGGCCGCAGCGCGAGCGTCGGCTTGTC
>JAFDWI010000274.1 GCA_018268545.1 Actinomycetota bacterium | reverse complement strand
CGATTCGATGCAGATCGAGTCCCTGTGGCGGTACAACGCGAAGTTCGATCCGGACTGGGTGCCGCGGTATGCGTGTTACGACGCGGCGGAGAATCTGCTCGCCTCCGCGACGGCGTTGGCGAAGGCCGAGTCGTGGTGGGACATCCCGGTCATCGGGCGGTTCTTCCGGCCCGGCGGTTCTTCGGCCGAGCCGGACGCGCTCCCGAGCGTCGACGACCGGTCGGGTTCAGGAGAAGCCTCGGAGCCACTCGTCACGGGGTAACGGGCGGAGCACCATGTTCCGGTCGCGCACTTCGCTCATCGGCGCCGCCGGTTTCTCGGAATACAAGTGGCCCGGGTAGAGCACGGTGTCGCCGGGTACGGCCGCGAGCTTCGTCGTGAGCGATTCGTACATGGCTGCCGGGTCCGAGCCGGGCAGGTCGGTCCGTCCGCACCCGTTCAGGAAGAGCGTGTCGCCCGCGATCAGCTTGCCGCCGACGAGGAAACACTGGCTGCCGGGGGTGTGACCGGGGGTGTGGATCAGGGTCACTTCGACGTCGCCGACGCGCAGGACATCGCCCGATTCGTGCCCGACGAGGTGCTCGGTCGAAACGCCCGTCGATTTTGTGACCCATTCGGTCTCGTCGTTCTGCACGTGGATGGGGACGTCGGTCGACTCGAGCAGTTCGGCGATTCCCGCGATGGGATGCCCGCCGAGTGACCCGCCCACATGGTCGGGGTGGTAGTGGGTCGCGAGCACACCGGTGAGGCGCATCCCGTCGGCGGCGAGGAGGTCGAGGACGCCGGGAATGTCGTACGCGAGGTCGACGGCGACGGCTTCGCCGGTGGCGCGGTCGCCGATCACGTACACGAAGTTGACCATCTGGGTCGCGACGGGGTCGCCGTCGGCGATGTCCATGCCTGCGAGCAGTTGCCGGAAGTAGACGCGTTCGTCGGTGGCGGCCTGGGGTGTCATGGCCGCACACCCTACCGGCCGGTCACGGTTGCTCCGCCTGCCGCTCGCGTCCCCGTCGCTTCCTGTTCTTTGCACGCCCGGGCCCCGAAGCGGTGCACGCGTGTGCAAAGAACGGATTCGGCCGGTGGTACGGGTCCATCCGTCGATCGACGGATCCCGCCCGACATGTCGCAGAGCGTGGTGTGCGAACAATTGCGGTGACCGTGCCGACAGGGATGACGTGCGGCGAGCGAGAACAGGCGGTGAGAAGATCGGGCGTCCGGCGCGCCGGCGCGTGTCGCTGCTCGTCGCGCTGGCGGTGGCCGGAATCCTCGGGTCGTCCGCGTGTTCGGTTCGGGTCGGGACGACACGTGACGTCGTTTCGACGCCCCGACCGTCGATAGCCCCACGATCGACGATCCTGACCACGACGTCGTCTGTCGCTTCGGCCGACTCCACCTCGTCGACGACGCGACGGGACTCGCCGTCGACGGGGTCGACCTTCCGGGTCGTGGATCGGCATGATCTGTGTACGGTCGTGCCGCGGGTCGCGATCGAACAGGCGGTCGGCCGATCGATCACCGGTACGCGGCCCTATACGGGGATCATCGGCTACAGCACCATCGACACGCAACAGTTGGGTTGCGAGTTCACCCTCGAAGGCGGCAACGAACTGAGCTTCGCCGTGGTTGTCGCTCCTGACATGAAGCCACTCGATTCGGCGGGATTCGAGAAGATCCGGGAGCGTCAGCAGAAGTCCGCCGACCGGATCTACCAACCGGAGAAGCCCTACGAGGTCGTCGACAGCCTCGGGGTGCCGGCGTTCTTCGAGGCGACCTCGTTGGAGCGAAGCCGACTGTACCTCGACACCGGTGTGCAGGTGCTGAGTGTCGCCGGGGGCACGTCGAGCACCGCGCTCGACCGGCCGCGGATCGTCGCGGCGGCGCACGAGTTGCTCGCCGCCCTTCGCTGAGATCGGACCGGTAGCGGGTAGACCCCCGCTCGCGACGCGAACGTCTCCCGTTCTTTGCACGCCCGAACCCCGTAACGGTGTACGCGCGTGCAAAGAACGGATTGGGCCGGTGCTCGGGGGCTGTCCATCGTCGAAGCGCTCGACGCGAGGGACGCGCGGCCGAACCACCATGGTTGCCTACCAATTGGTAGAATGCCGGGATCGGCGGAGCCCTTCGGCCGTTTCAACCACCACTCGAACTCGAAACGGGGCACCGACGATGGGTCGTCCGAATGTCGAACTCTCCAACTACGAAGCCGTGTACGACTACTACGAGACGCACCGTCAGAACATGGCGTTCGCCCGGTTCGCGCACTTCGTGCTCGCCCGTGTCTACCGGTGTGATCTGACCACCGATGACGGCGCGCCCGAAGCGATCACCGACGCGATCGAATCGGGCACCCGCCTGATCATCTCGCCGAACCACATCACCGCCGATGACCAGTACGTGATCGTGTCGTTCGCCGAAAAGCTCAAGGCGCTTCGTCCGCTTCGGGGCCGGACGTTCATCCCGGCCGAACCGTCGTTGTTCCGCCGCCGAGGTCGCAAGGGAAAGATGCTGCGTTGGGCGGTCGACGAACTCGGTGCACTTCCGACCTTCCGGCTCGCCGACCTCGAACGGCGCAAGATCGAGATCACCGATGCGGTCGAAGCCGACTACCGGGCGGCGACGCTGCGGGCGAGTGAGATCCAGGTCAACAAGCTGAACGCCGGCGAGATGATGGCGGGGTTCTGGGAAGGCACCCGCAACCGAGCCGATCACCGGATCGTGCAACCCCTCAAGAAGGGCATGGCGTACACTGCGATCGCCGCGGCCACCACCGCCGCGGTCGCGGTCCTGCCCGTCGGTCTGTACTACGGCAGTGAGCCGGAGGACTACGCCAAACCGGTCCTCGAGGGCAAGCATCGCCCGCACGTCCATGTGGGGACGCCGTTGCCGGTGGACACCGACGATCCGGTCGCGTTGGCCGCCCGTGTGCACACCGAGATCCAGCGTTGTGTCGACGTCGTCGTGGCCCGGGCGGGTCGTATCGTCGCCGATCACGATTGACCCACATCGGCCGGATGCGTGCGGGGTCGTGCCGAACCGCCGGCGCGACACACGCTCGATCGGCACGTCGAGCGCGAAGATGACGCCGTGAGCTCCCGGCGTTACGCGGTCATCGGCACGGGTGCGATCGGTGGGCTCTACGGGGCCCGCCTCGCCGACGCGGGGTTCGATGTCACCTTCCTGGGGCGTTCCGACGTCGCTGCCCTGCGGAGCGACGGGTTGCACGTCACGTCCGCCACAGGTCCCATCGACGTCCTCGACGTGACCGCCGAGACCGACCCGGGCGCGATCGGTCCCGTCGACGTCGTGCTGGTGACGATCAAGACGACTGCGCAGGCGACGCTCACCGAATCGTTACCGGCGCTGGTCCGGCCCGGGACGATCGTCGTGTCGATGCAGAACGGATTCGGGCTCGAGTCCGGCATCGCCGAGGTCGTACCCGAGGCAATCGTGCTGGGAGGGATGTGTTTCGTGTGCGCGACCCGTGTCGCACCCGGTCGGATCGACCACCTCGACTACGGCCGGGTCACCCTCGCCGAGCACACCGGTGACGGGCAGCCTGCGGGTCCCACCGATGCGGTCACGGCTGTCGCCGCCGACTTCGAACGAGCCGGCGTGGACGTTGCGATCCGAGACGATCTGGACGCGGCCCGATGGCAGAAACTGGTGTGGAACATGCCGTTCAATGGGTTGTCGGTCGTGCTCGACGCCGGCACCGACGTGATCATGGCCGATCGACGACTGCGGGAGACGGCCCGATCGCTCATGGAGGAGGTCGCGGCAGCGGCATCGGTCCACGGCCATCCCGTCGGGACCGGGTTCGTCGACCAGATGCTCGCTGACACCGAGGCGATGACCCCGTATGCGCCGTCGATGAAGCTGGACTTCGACGCGCAACGTCCGCTCGAGCTCGCGGCGATCTACGACGCTCCACTGGGCGTTGCCGCACGCCTGGGTGTCCCGGCACCCGGATTGTCGTTACTGGCTGCCCAACTCCACCACCTCGATCGCATGAACCGACGCGGGGGGTGACGTCATCCGAGCGATTCGGAAAGCTCGATCCACCGTTCTTCGAGGGCGGCCGCCTCGGCTTCGGTTTCGCGCAGGCGTTCGGTGAGGCGGCGGAACCCGGCGTGGTCGGCGTGATCATGATCGGCCATGCGGCGATGGATCTCGTGGATCTCGCCGGTCGACCGGTCGAGGCGTCGTTCGATCGATGCGATCTCCTTGGAGATCCGTCGACGCTCGACCCCCGACACCGACGCCACGCCTGCAGCGGTCGATCCGTCGCCGGCCCGCGGCGGCGAGGCTGCCGAAGGCGCCCTGTCCGTCGCTGAACGTCGTGCGAGGTAGTCGTCGACGCCGCCGGGCAGGTGGCGAAGGTGCCCGTCGATGATCGCGTACTGCTGGTCGGTGACGCGTTCGAGCAGGTAGCGGTCGTGGGACACGACGATCAGCGTGCCGGGCCACGAATCCAACAGGTCTTCCATCGCGGTCAGCATCTCGGCATCGACATCATTCGTCGGCTCGTCCAACGCGATCACGTTGGGCTCGGCGAGGAGCAGCAGCAGCAGTTGCAGCCGTCGTTTCTGGCCGCCGGACAGTTCGCGCACGAACGACGCGAGGTGCCGCCGCGAGAACCCGAGCCGTTCCAGGAGCTGGGCTGATGTGAGGTCCTTGCCGTCGAAGTGGAAGATCGCCTTGGTCCGTGCGAGCACCTCGCGGACCCGGTCGTCACCGATGTCGGCGAGCTGCGAGAACTGTTGATCCAACAGCCCGACCCGAACGGTCTTGCCGTGTCTGACCCGCCCGGTCGTCGGGGTGATGGTGCCGGTGACCAGCCCGAGCACGGTGGACTTGCCGCTGCCGTTCGCGCCGACGATCCCGGTGCGTTCACCCGGAGCGATCCGCCAGGTGACGTCGTGGAGCACCTCGTGGTCGCCGTAGCGCACGCCGACACCTTCGAGGTCGACGACGTCCTTGCCGAGCCGGGCCACCGAGAGGCGTTGCAGCTCGATCGGATTCCGGATCGGGGGGACGTCCGCGATGAGCGCGTTCGCTGCGTCGATCCGGAACTTGGGTTTGGAGGTGCGCGCGGGTGCGCCCCGACGCAGCCAGGCGAGTTCCTTGCGGGCGAGGTTCTGGCGTTTGGTCTCGGTCGCCGCAGCGATCCGGTCCCGTTCGACGCGTTGGAGCACGTACGCGGCGTAGCCACCTTCGAAGGAGTCGATGGTTCCGTCGTGCACCTCCCAGGTCGTGGTGCAGACCTCGTCGAGGAACCAACGGTCGTGGGTGATGACGAGCAGGCTGCCGGTGCCGGCGGACCAACGTGTGCGAAGGTGGCCGGCGAGCCACGTGATGCCGTCGATGTCGAGATGGTTCGTCGGCTCGTCGAGTGCGAGCACGTCCCAGTCGCCGACCAGCAGGCCGGCGAGCGCGACGCGGCGACGTTGCCCGCCGCTCAGTTCGGCGACGGTCGCATCCCAGGCGATGTCGGCGACGAGCCCGCCGATCACGTCACGGATCTTCGGGTCGCCGGCCCACTCGTGTTCGGCGCGGGAACCGATGATCGTGTGTGCGACGGTCGCCGAGGCGTCGAGGTCGTCGGTCTGGCCGAGCACCCCGAACCGCACCCCGCGGCGCCGGGTCACCTGGCCCGCCGATGGGGTGATGCGCCCCGAGAGGATGCCGACGAGGCTGGATTTCCCGTCGCCGTTCACGCCGACGATGCCGATCCGATCGCCTTCGGCGACTCCGACGGTCACCGAGTCGAGGATCACCCGCGTGGGGTATTCCAGGCGAACCGATTCGGCGCCGAGGACGTGCACAGCCACGAGTCGATGCTACGGCCCACCCGTCAGCGACCCCGCTGTCGCCGCGGCGGTGCTGCCCCCAACCGTTCTTTGCACGCGGAAGCACGCCAGGGGTGAAAGTGCGTGCAAAGAACGATTTGGAGCGGTCGGGTGATGCGCTTCGGTTCTGCCCCCCAACCCGTTCTTTGCACGCTGGAGCATCGCAGCGGTGAACGCGCGTGCAAAGAACAAGTCGGCGAGGATCCCGCATCAAACCGCGGCGGGCAAGGTCGCGGCGAACGGGCCATGCGAGGTCGTCGTGACCAACCCCACTTCTCGAGTGGCGCTAGAATGGCGCCATGCCGAGCGTGCAGATCAAGAACGTGCCGGACTCCACGCATGCGGTGTTGCGCGCCCGGGCCGCATCCAACCACCAGTCGTTGCAGGAATACCTGCGGGCCCGTCTCATCGACGAAGCCGCCACGCCTACGCTCGACGAGGTGCTGGCTCGGCTGGCGCATCGCAGCGGTGGGGTGTTGCCGTTGGTCGAAGCAGCGGCGATGGTTCGAGCGGATCGTGATCGTCGTTGACGCGAGCGTCGTCGCGTCCGCGCTCCTCGACGACGACGCCGACGACGGCAACGTGGCGCGGGCACGCCTCGCGGCTGATCGCCTGTCGGCACCCGAGTTGATCGATCTCGAGGTCGTGTCCGTCGTACGTCGGCTCGTGCATCGGGGCGACCTCGATCCGGCGCGGGCCGACGACGCGATCGCGGATCTCGTCGACCTGCCGATCCGGCGGCTGTCCCATCACGGTTTGGTCGATCGGGTCTGGGCACACCGCCAGAACCTCACGCCCTACGACGCGGTGTATGTGGCGCTCGCCGAGGCTCTCGATGTCGTCCTCGTGACCGCCGATCGGCGACTTGCGCATGCGCCCGGTCTGACGTGCCGCGTCGAGGTCGTCGGCGCGGAATCGTGAAAAGCGGTCGGGATCGTCCCGACATTCAGGCGACGGGGTCGGAGGGGCCTTCCTCGGTCCAGTCCGATGTGTGGTCGTGGGGGTGATCGTGGGGGTGGTTGTGCCCGTGGTCGTGGGCCTCGTGGGAGTGGTCGCCGTGGGTGTGTGCGTGGACCGGGACGATGTCGGGGTCCGCATTGCGGCGCCAGGCGGCTTCCAGCTCGGCGATCACCGCACGTAGGGGTGCGTGGCGGGCCTGGGCGATCCGGGCGGCGTCGTCGAACTCGACCTTGGCACGTGCTCGTGACACTTTGACGTGCGCGATCCCATCGGGGGTGTCGACCTCGTCGCCGTGGCGAGCTTCGGGCCAACGCTCCAGGCGTTGCCCTCGCACACCGAACGACCCGGTCTCGCCGACGAGCGTGCGGCGCACCTCGTCGGCCACCGCGAGGTCGGCCAACGCGTGCACGATGTAACCCGGGCGGCCCTTCTTCATCATCACCGGGGTGAGCCACGCGTCGTGCGCGCCGGCGTCGAGCAACGCTGCGACGGCGTGGGCGAGCACTTCGCCGGTCACGTCGTCGACGTTCGTCTCCAACAGGATCACCGGCTGACCCGGGTCGAGCGTGGCGCTATCGGGGGTGCCGATGACGACCTGGGTGAGGTTCGGACGACCGTCCAGTTCACGGGTGCCCGCCCCGAAACCGTGCGCGGTGACCGTCATCTCGGGCATCGGGCCCCACTGTTCCACCAGCGCAGCGAGGATCGCGGCCCCGGTTGGCGTGGTCAGCTCGACGGCCACGTCGATGCCCCGTGTGGGCGCGCCACTGAGCAACTGAACCGTTGCGGGCGCCGGGTTCGGGATGATCCCGTGCGCGGCGCGCACCATGCCGGTGCCGGTCACCACGGTGGCGCAGACAACCCGGTCGACGTCCAGCACTTCGAGTGCCGCGCACGTGCCGACCACGTCGATGATCGCGTCGGTTCCGCCCACTTCGTGGAAGTGCACCTGGGCGGGTTCGCTGCGATGCAGGTGCCCTTCGGCTGCCGCGAGCGCCGCGAACACGAGACGTGCCCGGTCACGGACCCGATCGGGGAGCGGCGCGGCAGCGACGAGCGCGTCGATCGACGCAGCGGTTCGCACAACGCTGGTTGGCGCGACGTGCACGTGGATCTTCGTGCCCGCGATACCGCCGCGCAGCACCGGTTCGGCTTCGACCCGCCACCCGTCCAAGCCCAGTGCGCCCAGAATCTCGACCACCGCGTCGAGTTCCGCGCCCGCGTCGACGAGTGCACCGAATGCCATGTCGCCCGCGATCCCGGAGAACGGATGGAACCAGGCTGTCGTCACCTCACATGCTCCACAGGAGCGCCCGCCGATTGGGCGCCGGGCCTGGGTCGGTGCTCTCCGATGTTGGTACAACCGTTTGATCCGTCTGGCGGTTCGAGCCGTGGACGGAGCGTGCGTCGGGGACGAGTTCGGACGTGCGCCGTCCGAGGTGACGCACCGTTGTTCGCATTGTCGCTGACTTGCGGGGCCACTCGGCGCGCATCATCGGGGATTCTCGCGCATCGGTGGGTAATTCGGCTCGCTGCGTTGTGCTGTGACGGTGAACGTAGGTCGGTTTGCGGCCCGTGGTGGATGTGGTGCCGGGGAGCGTGGTGCCACCCGAACCGCTGGAGGCCGCCGCGATCGAAGGGAGCGCGATGACGGTGACTCTTGCGGCGGCTGCGCCGCCGAGTTGGATGATCCGTCGTCGTGACCACGTGTCGGTGGTGACCACGCCGAGTTCGACGCGTCCGGCCATCGCTGCGGCGAGATGGTCGGCGACTTCGTTCACGCCAGCGCGTGCCGCGTCGAATGCTTCGGTTTGTTCGCCGGTGAGGCGCAGGACCTGGTCTGCTCCGGGGATCAATACCAACAGGCCATCGTCGACCTCTTCGACGACAAGGTCGGGTCGGATCTTGAACGTCGTGGCAAATCCCCTCCGGGGTTGAACTCGTTGACCGGTCGGCGGTCGTTTCGGGATGTGTCCGCCGGGGCGCCGAGACTCGACCGATTTCAACCCTTCGAGTCACGCGCCACCCCGCGCCTCACGCGCAGTAATCGGTTGGTTTTGTTTGACTCGCGCCGATGGTGTTCAACGGTCAGGCGACCGCGACCGCCACTGCGTCGACGGCGATCAGCCGGAGGTCATCGCGGTCGGCCACGTCCGGTATGCTCTGAGTATGACCATGAAGATTGCCGTGAGCCTCCCCGATGACCAGGTCGAGGCCATGCGCCGCGCAGTTGCCCAAGGTCGGGCAGCCTCGGTGTCCGGCTACGTGAGTTCGGCCATCGCCCGCGCCGAACGTGAGGCAAGCCTCACTGAACTTCTCGATGACCTCGACCGTGAGTTGGGCGAGGTCGACCCGGCAACGCTCGCGTGGGCCGACAAGGCGCTCGGGCTCACGTGAAACCCGATGGCACAGCGACCGGTCTCACCCTCGACACTGGGGCATTGCTTGCACTCGAACGCGGAGACCGACGTGTGCGTGCCCTGTTGCGACGGGTCGTCGAACACGACATCGATTGCGTGATTCCGGCCGGCGTTGTTGCGCAGAGTTGGCGAGGGGGTCCCCGCCAAGCGCGCATCGCCCGACTTCTCGGTGATGCCATGGTCCAGGTGCGCCCACTGGATGACCTCGACGCCCGAGCCGTCGGCATGATCTGTGGCCGAACCGGCCACACCGATGTCGTCGACGTCCACGTCGGACTCATCGCACGCGAGCTCAGTCATCACGTCGTGACTTCGGACCCCGACGACATACGCCGAGTTGACCCGACATTGCCGATCATTACGATCTGATCGGCCACAGAACCTCGAACGTCGTGCATCGGCCGAGCGGTCCGGTCCGTCCCTTCGTTCTGGTGCCGGCGGGGTTGAACGGTCAACCGACCGCGATCCAGGCTGGCTGGTTGAGCACGGTGACGAATGGGGTGGGATGGCCGCCGGTGATGGGTGCGGTGACGATCCGGTTGTTGCTGGTGTCGGCGATATAGAGGGTGGTGCCCGAGACGGCGATCTCGTACGGCTGGTTGAGGCCGGTGACGATCGTGGTGGTGGGGCCGCCGGTGCTCGGTACCGAGTCGACGGTGCCGGCCCCAGCTT
>JAFDWI010000273.1 GCA_018268545.1 Actinomycetota bacterium | reverse complement strand
CAGTTCCCGTCAGGCTTCGCGCTGTGAGCAAACTGCTCAACCCCGACCCAGCCGGCCCTTGATGGTGCAGTTCCCGTCAGGCTTCGCGCTGTGAGCAAACTGCTCAACCCCGACCCAGCCGGCCCTTGATGGTGCAGTTCCCGTCAGGCTTCGCCTGCCGCGAACTGCTCGACCATTTGGTGGGCGTCGGCGTCGTGGTGCTGGACCGGCGGTGACTTCATGAAGTAGGCCGACGGACCTTCCAAGGGCCCACCGATGCCACGGTCCAGGCCGAGCTTCGCGCAACGCAGCGCGTCGATGATCACCCCGGCGGAGTTCGGCGAGTCCCACACCTCGAGCTTCAACTCGACGTTGAGCGGGATGTCACCGAAGTTGCGACCCTCGAGGCGGATGTAGGCCCACTTGCGGTCCTGCAACCAGGCGACGTGATCGGACGGGCCGATGTGCACGTCGTCCTCGGCGATCCCGTGCTCGAGCTGGCTGGTCACCGACTGGGTCTTGGAGATCTTCTTCGACTCGAGGCGCTCGCGCTCCAACATGTTCTTGAAGTCCATGTTGCCGCCGACGTTGAGCTGGTAGGTGCGGTCGAGGACCATGCCGCGATCCTCGAACAACCGGGACAGGATCCGGTGGACGATCGTCGCGCCGACCTGGGACTTGATGTCGTCACCGACGATCGGGACACCGGCATCGGTGAACTTCTGGGCCCATTCGGGGTTCGAGGCGATGAACACCGGGATGGCGTTCACAAAGGCGACGTGTGCGTCGAGACATGCCTGCGCGTAGTACTTCTGGGCATCTTCGGAACCGACCGGCAGGTACGACACCAGCACGTCGGCCTTCGCGTCACGGAGCGCCTGGGCGACGTCGACGGGTTCGGTGGGGGATTCCTCGGCAGACAGCTTGTAGTACTTGCCGAATCCGTCCAGGGTCGGTCCGCGTTGGACCCGCACGCCGGTCTCGGGGACGTCCGCGAATCGGATCGTGTTGTTCAGACCGCCCCACATGGCCTTGGCCACGTCCTGGCCGACCTTGGTGGCATCGACGTCGAATGCAGCGACCAACTCGATGTCGTTGATGTGGTAGCCACCCAGGGTGACGTGCATCAGGCCCGGGACCTCGTCGCCGTCGGCGGCGTCGGCGTAGTAGGTCAGGCCCTGGATGAGGGAGTTCGCGCAGTTGCCGATACCGGCGATCGCGAGGCGGATCTTGCTCATGAGACGGAACCTCCAACGGTTCGGGGGGATCGTTCGACGGGATCGTCGACGGGGTGGGGGATCTGGGTGTCGCGTTCGGCCGCGATCAGATGGTCGAGCCATTCGATCTCGGCCTCGTCGGACAGCCGGTCGCGGTCACGGAGCGCGCTTCGGTAACGGTCCGCTTCGCGCGGGTGGTCCTGGGCCAGGCGTGCACGCAGCGCGTGGCGACGGTGTTCGAGCAGGTCGACACGCTCGGTCCGGGTGAGATGGCCGGCCGCGGCGAACTGCGCCGCGAAGGTGCGGTCGTCTTCTGCGGGGCGGGTCAACAGGTCGTGCAGGTACGCGCGTCCAGGCTCGGTGATCGTGTACACCTTGCGGCGACGCGTGGGCCGCTGGGCCCGTGCCGGAGTGCCACGACGGAGCCGCGCGACCTCGGCGCCGAGCGATCCGGTCATCGGGGCCGTGTCGGGTGGCGGTTCCGTCGTCGCCGCGGCGGTGGTGACGAATCCCTTGCGGTCGAGCCGGGCGAGTGCGGGATACAGCGCGCCGTAGGACACCGAACCGCGCCCGAGTTCGCGGAGCTGCTTGGACAGCTCGTACCCGTGGAGGGGTTGATCGGCGAGGAGGCCGAGAAGGGAGAGGTCGAGAAGCGTCATGGTTGGGTCGATATATCGAATCGAACTATCGAACTGATAGATCGTCAGTGTGCCCGACCCGACGGTTGATCGTCAACCCGCCAAAGGTCACACCGTCACGAGCACCGACCGGACCACGGCGGTAGCGTTGCCAATCGTGGCCGTTCGCAGCCGACACAGTGCCGCCCCGTTCCGGGGAGCGGGTGAGATCGATTACCGACTCGCGCGCCGATCGCTCATCGAGCAGTACCGGGGCGGGCGCCTCGCCCGTCACGAAGTCTGCGACGCACACTCCGAACTGCGCCGCAACGCGACCGCGCTGGGCTTCGCCACCGACCGGCCCTGCCCGATCTGTGACACTGAATCACTGGTGCTGGTCACCTACGTCTTCGGCACCCGTCTGCCACCTTCGGGGCGATGCCTGTCGACCAAGGGCGAACTCGCCGCGATCGCCCGGCGCCGAGGTGACTTCACCGGATACGTCGTCGAGGTCTGCACGGACTGCTGGTGGAACCACCTGATCCGGTCGTTCCCGGTCGGACACACCTGACGCGACCTCCCGGACCGACCCGTGCCCACCGAAGTGCCCGTCGCGCTCGTCACCACCGATCTTGCCGCCGTCGGTGAGACCGACCACGACCTGGACCGGATCATCGGAGCCCTCGGCGACCTCGGCATCGCCGCAACCGCGGCGCGCTGGCGGGACCCGACGGTCACCTGGGACGACTTCGAACTGGTGGTCATCCGCAGCCCGTGGGACTACCCCGAACACCTCGCCGACTTCCTCGCCTGGATGGCCCGGATCGAAACCGCCACGACGGTTCGCAACTGTCCGACGATGATCCGCTGGAACCTCGACAAGACCTACCTCTCCGTGTTGCAGAGAGCCGGAATCCCGATCGTTCCCACCGAGTTCTGTGACGACGCAGCAGCTGTCGACGCCGCACTCGACCGCGTCGAGACACCCCGGGTGGTCGTGAAACCCAACATCTCGATCGGGTCCCGTGACTCGGGGTTGTTCGATCGGGGCGATCCGAGGGCGCGGGGCCTCGCAGCCGACATCCTCACCGGTGGCCGTCGGGTCCTCGTGCAACCTGCGGTCGAGCGGGTCGCCGAGGTCGGTGAACACGACCTGGTGTGCTTCGACGGGCGCTTCTCGCACGCGTTCGTCAAAGGCCCGATCCTGCGCCCCGGCGGCGGCTTTCTCGGTGGCACCTACACCGAGGTGATCGATCCGGTCACACCGACCGACGCGGAGATCGACCTGGCCGAACGGGCCGGCCGTGCGATCGCCGACGCGGTCGGGCACGAGACGTGCGGCTGTGGCGACACGACCCCGCTGTACGCGCGCTTCGACATCGTCGATGCATCCGTCGGCCCGCTACTCCTGGAGGCCGAACTGTTCGAGCCGGCGTTCTTCCTCGATTCGGCTCCCGGTGCCGCCGAACGTTTCGCAGAAGCCGTGCGGGCGCGCCTCGCACCCTCGGACCGGTGAGGTGTCGAGCCACGCGCGAGGGTCCACCGGCCGCCGACACCCGGTGCTCGGCCGGGGGACCTCGGCGGTGCCGCTGGTAGCCTCGAAAGCTGCTCCGGGGCCGGTGTCCCGAGCCGCGGACCCATGACCAGAACCAGCGCTCGACGCCGTCGGAAGAAGCCCATCGACCCGCACGCTCCGGGAGCGTCGCGTCGATCCATTCTGTGGCGGGCGCGTCGAGTGCTGTTCTTCCTCGGCGTGATCGTCGTCGCGTCGTTGATCGGTGTGCTCTGGGCGGCATCGAAGGTGCAGGTCCCCACCACGAACCCCGTCATCGACCAGACCTCGTTCGTGTGCGCCGCGAACGTCACGTCGCGCTGCGGCGAGAACAACGCGATGGCGTCGCTGCACGGCAACGTGAACCGCGTCGTGGTCCCCCTCACGAAGATCTCGCCAGAGATGCAGAACGCGATCCTCGCGGCCGAGGACAAGGATTTCTTCAAGCACGGCGGCGTCGATCCACTCGGCATCGCACGCGCCGCGTGGATCGACATCCGCGGTGGCGACGGGACCCACGGTGGGTCGACACTCACCCAGCAGTACGTGAAGCTCACGTACCTCACCTCCGAGCGGACCTTCCAACGAAAGATCAAAGAAGCGATCCTGTCGGTCAAACTCGAACAGGAACTGACCAAGAAGCAGATCTTCGAGCGCTACCTGAACCTCGTGTACTTCGGTCGAGGTGCCTACGGCGTCCAGGCAGCCGCGCAGAGTTACTTCGGCGTCGACGCGTCACAACTGACGCTGCCCCAAGCCGCTTTCCTGGCGGGGATCGTGCGCAACCCGAGTTGGGCAGCCGATGACGCCAAGGCCACGGCACTGCGGAACCTGGTGTTGCGGAACATGTACGACAACCACATGATCGACATGAACCAGCGTCTGGAGGCATCAGCTGCACCGTTGGGGATCGTCGACTACCACCCGACCACCGGCGTGAACTGGCTCGGCGGGCCACTCGGGCCGACCGAGGCCGGCCAGGGCAAGGACCCGTATGCAGCCCGGTACTTCGTGCAGTCGGTCATCGCCGATCTGACCGCCAAGATGGGCCAGGACGAAGTGTTCAACGGTGGGCTGCGGATCTACACGACACTCGAGCCCGAACGACAGAAGCAGGCCTACAACGCGGTCACCTCGGTCTTGAGTTTCTGGGATCACCCCGCCGGTGCGATGGTCGCCATCGACAACGCCGGACGGGTCGTCGCGATGATGGGCGGCACCGACTACGACGCGAGCAAGGTCAACCTCGCTACCGGCGAAGGCGGCACCGGCCGTCAGGTCGGCTCCACGTTCAAGGCATTCGCGCTCGCGGATCTCGCCCGACGCAACTACGCGATCACCTCGTCGGTGCCCGCTCAGTACGAAAAGACCTTCGCGGCCTCGGACTGGCCGGGCGAGTTGTCCGAAGACTGGAAGGTACGGAGCGACTGCTGCTCGTCGGGTGTGGCGTCGGTGGTCGACGCGACCGCGCAGTCCATCAACTCCTCCTACGCCCAGATCATGTTGACGCTCGGGCCCAAACAGGTCGTGGAGACCACCCATCAGCTCGGCGTCACCACCCCGTTCGAGAACGTCGACGGCAAACCCCGGTACCTACCCGCCTACGTGCTCGGTGCCGTGAACATCCCCGTCGTCCAGGTCGCCTCGGCATTCAGCACCTTCTCCCGCAACGGCGTCGAGATGGACGCGACGCTGGTCAACCGGGTGGAGGACGGCAACGGCAACGTGCTCGCCACCTACAGCCCGCCGCGCCGACGGGTGCTCACGCCGTCCCAGAACGCACGGGTCGTCTACGCGCTGCAACAGGTCGTCCAACGGGGGACCGGTGTGTCCGCCGACATCGGCCGTCCGGCCGCTGGCAAGACCGGCACGGTTGCCGTCGCCGACACGACCAACGGCGATCAGACCGAGGCGGGGCGGGCCAACACCGATGCGTGGTTCACCGGTTTCGTGCCGGGCCTGACTGCATCGGTGTGGATGGGGTACGAAAAAGGTGGTCGGGTGATGCCGGCGAGCTTCCAAGGGGCGAGCTACCCGACCGAGATCTGGCGACGTTTCATGACCGCCGCGCTCGGAGACACCAAACCGCGGGACTTTCCGGCGTCGGACTCGTTGGGCGAGGGCAACTTCCTGACGTCGTGGGGCGGCGTGCGCTACCTGTCACCCGCATTGACCGTCGACGATTACGCGAACGGGCGCCGCCCGGTGAGCCAGGGTGGCTCGACGTCGTCCAACGGAGGCGGCGGGTCGTCACCGCCGACCACCGGGCGCTGGAACGGGACGAACGGCGGTGCCGGCGCCGGCTCGGGTGAGACCGGCCATTCGTCGCCGTCGAGTTCGACACCGGCGACCACGGCGCCGAGCGTGACCGAAGCGCCGGTGGTGACACCGCCGGCGACGCAGGCCCCGCCGGCAACCGGCCCGCCGGGCGGACACTGACGCACGCGACCGGGTCGACCGCACCACGGGTGCGTGCGTGGCCGCGGACCCGTCCTCGGGCAGACGCCGATGCGGTTTCGACGTGACCCGCTGTGGGGGTAGCGTCGCGATCGAACCGCCGGGAGCCGACCGTGCCCTGGACGGTGCCGAGGAGCTTGCAATGTCAACCACGCCGGAGCGGGGACGCGTCAGCGTTCCTGCAGTCGCATCGTCGAAGGTCCGGTCCGGGTCCGATCCGTTGGTGATGGTCACCGCGTACGACGCTCCCGGCGCGCGGATGGTGTCCGAATCCGGCGCCGACATGATCCTGGTCGGCGACTCGCTGGCGATGGTCGTGTTGGGCTACGACGACACGTTGTCGGTCACCGTGGACGACATCGCACATCACACCGCTGCGGTCGGTCGGGCGAAACCCGACTGTCTGGTGGTCGCGGATCTTCCGTGGCTGAGCTACCACACCTCGACGGCCGACACCGTCCGGAACGCCGCGGTGCTGATCCGTGCGGGGGCCCAGGCGGTCAAACTCGAAGGTGGCGCCAAGCGCGTACCGATGATCTCGGCACTCATCGACGCCGAGATCCCGGTGGTGGGCCATCTGGGGCTCACGCCGCAGTCGGTGCACGCGATGGGTGGGTTCCGGGTCCAGGCGAAGTCCGACGAGGCCGCCCGGACGCTCATCGCCGATGCGCGTGCGGTCCAGGACGCCGGGTGTTTCGCCGTGGTGCTCGAGGGCGTCCCGTCCGAGATCGCTGGAGTCGTGACCGACGCGTTGGACATCCCCACGATCGGCATCGGCGCCGGCGCGCACTGCGACGGTCAGGTTCTGGTGTTCCACGACGTGTTGGGGATCGAGGATCGGCTCGCGCCCAAGTTCGTGCGACGCTACGGGGCGATCCATGCCGACTCGGTCGCGGCGCTCACGGCGTTCGGCGCGGACGTCCGCTCCGGTTCGTTCCCGGACGAGTCCGAGAGCTATCACCTGAACTCGGCCGTCGCCGAGTCGTTGGGCCTCTACGGCCGAGCGGTCGGCGCGACCGCGAGCCCTGGCTGAGCAGCCATCGCAGGCTGACGTGGTGGGTGCCACCACGTCGACGAGTGTCAGTCCGGCGGCGGGTCGGCCCAGCGGTTTTCGGTGAGCCGGAAGTCGGTTCGGACGTCGAGTGATTCGGTGGCTTCGAACAGCCGGTCGTAACTGGTCGAGGCGATCCGCCAGTCGCCGTCGTCGCCACGCCGGTAGGTGTCGGTGTAGAAGCACGCTCCGGTGATCATGATGCGGTACTCGGGAATGATCACCTGGTCCCGCAGGGCCCATGTCCCCGTGGCGGTGTCGCCGTCGACGTCGATCTCTGGCTGGTGGAGGTGGTGGACCGTGAGGATCCCCGGCCCGAGGTTTTCGCGGAAGTACGCGAGCAGCTCTTCGCGGTCGGCGAAGTCGAGGCGGCGACCGTAGCGGGCGGTCACATCGGGCTCGAGGGTTTCGGCGAGCAGGTCCCAGTCCTTGGTGTCGACGGCCCGCATGTAGCGGTACTTCAGCGTCTTGATCGCCTCGACGTCGCCGAGCCGCGCGACCGCATCGGCGAGTGGACGCTCACGTTCGTGCCCAGCCCCGGGGTCGGCCATGCGAGTCAGCGTAGCGATCGTCGATTCGACCGACCCTTCACCTCGAGCTTCGGGATGCCGGGGTGGTTCTACCCGCCCCTGCATCCCGAAGTTCGAGTGCGACGTGGTCAGAGGCGTTGGGACAGGGTGACGCCGTCGCCGATCGTCAGGATCGTCGTGTGTACCCGAGGGTCCGACGCGGCACGGTCGTTGTAACGGCGGAGCGCGGCGAGTGCGGTGTCGTCGTCGCCGGGTTCCTCCACGATCCGACCGTGCCAGAGCGTGTTGTCGGCCAACAGGAGCCCCCCTGGTCGCAGTCGCGGTACGAGCGCTTCGTAGTAGTCGGGGTAGCCGGGCTTGTCGGCGTCGACGAAGGCGAGGTCGATCACCGCGTCGTCAGACAGCGCGCGCAGTGTTTCGATCGCCGGCGCGATCCGCAACTCGATGCGGTCGGCGACGCCGGCATCACGCCAGGCGCTCCGGGCGATCGACGTCCATTCCTCGGACACGTCGCAACACAACAGGCGCCCTCCGGGAGCCAGGCCCTTGGCGATCGCCAGTGAGGAGCGGCCCGTGAACGTGCCGACCTCGACGGCGTTCGTGACGCTTGCGAACGCGCACAACGCGGTGAGAAAGGTCGCCTGATCGTGACCGATCTGCATGCCTGCGACGTCGCCGAGTTGCGCGGTGCGGTCGACGAGCGCTGCTGTCACCAGGTCGGGGACCGGCGTGTGTGCCTCGACGTACGCGCCCAGTACGTCGTCGAGCAGGAAGGAGCGTGGTGCCATCGGCCGAGTCTGCCAGGGGCATCCGTCCCGTGTCGTCGATCTCCGGGGAATCCCGCGTGAGTGCCACCACCGTGATCGGCATCCGCCTTGTCATGCGCGCCCACGGTAGTGGGGCTTTCGGGGGGGCAAGCGGGAAGTTCCACTGCACTCCCCGTCACCGACTCCGCGACCACGGGCCGGTCATGCGCCCCGTCGCGTCGTTGTCTTGCTGCCCTGTCGGCGACTCAGTCGCCGTCGCAGCGCTTGTCACCCTTGGGGTACGCGAACGTCCACCGCTTGTCGAGGAACGCCTTGCGGGTGAACGTCACGTCCGCCCCGAGGAACTGGGCGTCGATGCCACCGGACACCACCGATGCGACCTGGATCCGATGGCACAACACCGGGGCGGGCAGGATCGTCAACGAGTTCACCATGCCGTTCGAGACGAACACGCCGGCACCGGTCTGAAGGATCTTGAGACCGAACGCGATCTTGGGGAGCTCCGCGGTGAGGTTCAACCCGACCGTGCCGCCACCGCCAACCAACGACTTCAACGTGTCCTCGGCGTTGGCGGTCCGGGTGCCCCCGACGCTCACCGATCCGCCCCGGTACGCGAACTTGGTCGGACCGCCGAAGTCGAAGCTGGCCTCGCCCTTGAGCGAACCGCCCGAATTCGAGAACGACATGTCGATCTGCAAGGTCGCACCGATCGTCAACGTGAACGGGATACCCGCGATCGGCACCGGGATCGCCACCGACACCGGGACCTTGAAGAACGGGGGGATGTGCAACGCCGCGGTCTGCTGCAACGACTGCAACTCGGTCGTGATCTTCGCGGTGCCCTGCAGGTTCTTGAAATCGAGATCGAAGAAGTCGACCTTTCCTGCCTGGACCCGGGTGCCGCCGCCGATCTCGATCGGTTTGAAGTTCACGTCCATGGTGATCGAACCGGCGAACTGGTCGGACGGTGTCAACACGACCTGCAGGTCGCCACCGCCGTTGTCGGCCGGCGTCCAGCCGAACTTCGTGTCGAAATCGCCGATCTTGACCTTGACATCGTCGCCGCGCAGACGGAACCCGGCCGGCTCGACGGCCGCGCCCGACACCTCGGGCATGTCCCGGGAGACGTTCACGATGCCCGTCGACAGGTCGATCGCGGTGTCGTCCCATTTCAGGTCACCGTCACGGACGACGTCGGTCAGCTCCACGGGCCCGAAGGTCACCGCGACGTTCCCGTTCACCTTGTCGAGCTGCTTCACCCGGCCCGCCCCCACACCGGTGAGCAGCATGACCGAGCCGACCTTCAGCTTCTTCACATCGGGATTCGTGCCATCGAGCAGGATCGACGAACCGTCGTTGCCCTTTCCCTTGATCGTCTTTCCCTTGGTGCGCCGAACCACCACGACATCGTCGGCCCATTTGATGCTCGCATCGGGGAGCGGATCGGCGCCCGAACCACCACCTTTGGATCCCGGTGACGTCGTGGTCGGCCCGCCGGACGAGCCGGCCTTGCCGCGCGCACCCGACGACGTGCCCGAGGACCCGCCGCACCCGGCGAGCACCACCGACACCGACAGGATCGCCAACAGCGACCACACCCGTCGACCCGTGCAACTGATCATGATCTTTCCGCCTTTGTCGTTTCCGCTCGACGACCGAACGAACGCCTGTGCCGCCCCGAACGAACCGCCCGCCCGTGAGTGCCCGAAAACCCTACCGCGTTGTCGTCGGGCCGGTGTGCCGGAGGATGGGGCTGGGGCCGTCGCCGGCGCGCGGGCACGTCGCTCTTGCCGGCTGTGCTCGCCAGGCCCTTCTCTCAGGAAGGAAACATGCGTATGGCAGACGTGAGGCAGGATCTCGTGTAGACAACTCGTCTACTTCTCGGTACGCTCACGATGTGCCGACCACCACCATCCGCGTCGATGTGAGAACACGGGACGCACTTGCAGCGTTGGCGCGAGAAGGCGATGCGACGCTCGGAGACACCGTGCGTGACGCAGCCGTTGCACTTCGGCGGGCGCGCTTTGCGCGACGCACGGGCGACGCATACGCGCGTTTGCGCGCCGATGCCGACGCGTGGGAGGCCTACGAGGCAGAAGCTGAGGAGACATCGGTGGGCGATGGCGTCGGTCGATGAGATCTGGCTCGTCGATTTCGGCGAACCGTATCCCGCCGAGCCCGCCCGACATCGACCCGCGTTGATCGTCGGGCCGACCGCTGCGTTCGGCTCGGAGCTTCCATTCGTCATCGTCTGTCCATTGACGACGGCACGTCGCGACCTCCCGGTGCACGTCGAGATCGAACCCGATCCGGGCAATGGACTCGATGCGATCAGCTACGTCCAATGCGAACTGATTCGTTCGATCAACCGTCGCAGGATGCTGCACCCGATCGGAAGGATTTCCTCGGATCGTTCGTTCGTGGTCCATGACGTGCTCGCGATCCTTCTCGGACACTGAACCGGGAGTCCGGGAGCCTGCGTGTCACACCCTCGGTGCATACTGAGCGGCGATGTGGACCACGCCCTCGACACCGTCTAACTTTGTCCGGTCCATGCAAACCCTGCTCCGCACCGTGCGGGGCTCCGGCTGCGAGTCGGATCCACAGGGAAGGAGCCGCATCCCATGCGGGCCTATGAAATCATGATCATCGCGGACGGCGAGACGTCCGAGTCCGATGCGTCGCATCTCGTCAACCGGATCACCGAGCAGGTGAACACCGCTGGTGGCACCGTCGCCTCCGTCGACAAGTGGGGCAAGCGCCACTTCGCGTACGAGATCAACCACAAGACCGAGGGCTACTACCTGGTGCTCGAGATCCTCGCCGAAGGCGGGGCGCTCGACGAACTCGAGCACAACCTCCGTATCGCGGATGAAGTGATCCGCCACAAGCTCATCCGGTTGCCCGATCACGAAGCGATCCGCCGAGGACTCTTCGATGAGTCGGGTGCGATCCCGGCAACCGCCGGGTAAGGAAGGACCTCTCATGGCACAGGACAACAGCGTCACGATCGTCGGGAACGTCACCCGCGATCCGGAATTGCGATTCACCCCGTCGGGCCAAGCCGTCGCATCCTTCGGGATTGCCGTCAATCGGCGTTGGCAGAACCGCGCGACCTCGGAGTGGGAGGAACAGACCTCCTTCTTCGACGTCAAGTGCTGGGCACAGCTCGCCGAGAACGTGTCCGCATCACTCGGTCGGGGGAGCCGCGTGGTCGTCACCGGCCGGCTCGACCAGCGTTCGTGGGAAACCGACCAGGGCGAGAAGCGCTCGAAGGTCGAGATCATCGCCGATGACGTGGCCCCCAGTCTGCGCTGGGCGACCGCGCAGGTCGAACGCAACGAGAAGCGTGCAGCAGGTGCGCCCGCCGGTTCCGGCGGTGGGCAGAGCAACGAGCCGTCCGGCTCGGGTTGGTCGACAGACGAGGAGCCGTTCTGACATGGCTGGCAAGAACGCGAAATTGCGCGGCAAGAACAAGGACAATTCACGACGCGCCAAGAAGAAGGTGAGCATCCTCACCTCCGAAAAGGTCGAGTACATCGACTACAAGGACATCGAGCTGCTGCAACGGTTCACCTCGGACCGGGCCAAGATCCGGGCTCGGCGCGTGACCGGGAACGACTCCCAGCAACAGGCAGCGATCGCGATGGCGATCAAGAACGCCCGGGAGATGGCGTTGCTCCCTTACGCGAGCCGGGTCACCCAGCAGCGTTCGAACCGTGGTGAACGCGGCGAGCGCTCCCAGCGTGCCGATGGTCCACCGCCGACCCCCTCGGCGCCCCCGCCGGGTGGTGAGGGTTCACTCGACGACGACGTCTCCACCGAGGAGCTCGTGTTCGCCGAAGAGGTGGCCGCGGGTTCGATCGACGTCGACGGGGAGGACTGAGATGGAGTTGATCCTTCGGAACGACGTCGCCGGTGTCGGCCGTCGCGGAGACCTCGTCACGGTCGCCGACGGCTATGCCCGGAACTACCTGCTCCCCAAGGGTTGGGCTTTCAAAGCCACGCCCGGGGCGCACGCCCAGGCGGAAGCGATGCGCCACAAGCGCGAGGTCTCCGACGCGGCGGCGCGGACCGCGGCCGAGGAGGTCGCTCGCACCCTGGTCGGTCGGCCGGTCACGATCGCCGCGAAGACGAGCACCGGGGAGAAGCTGTTCGGCTCGGTCACCGCACTCGACGTGGTCGCGGCGATCCTCGCGCAGACCGGGCTCGAACTCGACGCCCATCGTTTGCACGCAGATGAGCCGATCCGGACGACCGGAACCCACGAGATGCACGCGAAGCTCCACGCCGAGGTGGAGTTCCAGGTGACGATCGAGGTCGTCGCTGCGGATTGACCACCAGGTCGTCCACAGGCACCGGGCGTCGCGTGACTCCCATCACACGTAACAATTCCACAGGGTTTTTCCTTGTGGGCGTTGGAGACGAGGGTGTTCGTCCACAGGACGGCACGCGATACGCCGACTGATCGGTCGGTTGTCCACAGTTCCGGTGACGTGATTGTGGACAAATTGACCGGTTGTCCTTCTTCCCTTCCACAGACCTGTCAAGGCAAGGTGGAGTGATGCCTGATTCCGATACCGGACCTGCTTCGTCGCGAGGACGCCAAACGCGGGTTCCACCGCATGACCTGCAGGCCGAGGAGTCCCTCCTCGGCGCGATGTTGTTGTCGCGTGATGCGGTCGCGGCCGCTGCCGAGACGGTGACGGTCGACTCGTTCTACTCGCCGGCACACGCCCACATCCACGACGCGATCCAGACATTGACCGCTCACGGGGACCCGGTCGACCCGGTCACCGTCGCGGATGAGCTGCGTCGCGCGGATCTGCTCGAACAGCTCGGCGGGCCATCGGTGCTGTTGAGCCTGCAGGCGAACACCCCGGCGACCTCGAATGCCGGGCGTTACGCGCGGATCGTCGAGGACCATGCGCTGCTCCGCCGGATGATCACCGTTGCAGCAGAGATCGCCGAGATGGGTTACAGCCTTCCCGACGACGTGGTGAAGACCATCGACGAAGCCGAATCGATGGTCTATGACCTGTCGAGCAATCGGATCACCGATTCGACCGCGGAGCTGCGCGACCTGCTTCCGGAGACGCTCACGCGGATCGAGATGCTCTATGACCGTGGCGACGCGCTCACCGGTACGCCCTCGGGCTATTCCGACCTCGACGAGCTCACCTCGGGGTTGCAACCCGAAGCACTGATCGTCATCGGGGCACGACCCGCAATGGGGAAGACGGCGTTCGCGCTCGGGATGGCGTCGCACGCGGCGATGCACGCGGGTAAGCCCGTGCTGTACTTCTCGTTGGAGATGAGCCGGCTCGAGCTCTCCCAGCGGCTGTTGGCATCCGAAGCCCGGGTCGATTCACGTCGGATGGCGACGGGCAACCTGCAAGATTCGGACTGGACGAAGATCACCGGCGCGGTCGGCCGGTTGGCCGAGGCGCCGCTGTGGTTGGACGACAACCCGAACGTGTCGATCGCCGAGATCCGTGGCAAGGCCCGGCGGTTGTCGTCCAAGGTCGGTGAGTTGGGTCTGGTGGTGGTGGACTACGTCCAGTTGATGACCGGGCGGTCCAATGCCGAGAACCGTCAGGTCGAGGTCGCCGAGATCAGCCGTGGGCTGAAGATCCTCGCACGCGAGCTGCACTGCCCGGTCGTCGCACTCGCTCAGCTGAACCGTGGATTGGAACAGCGCGCCGACAAGCGTCCGTTGTTGAGCGACCTGCGTGAATCCGGAGCGTTGGAGCAAGACGCCGACGTCGTGATCTTCCTGTACCGCGACGAGATCTACAACCCGGACTCACCCGACACCGGCACCGCCGAGGTGCTGATCTCCAAGCACCGCTCCGGTCCGCTCGGCATGACCCGCCTGGCGTTCCTGTCGCACTACACCCGGTTCGCCAACATGGCCCGCGACATCTGAGCACGACGAGGTCGCCCCCCTGCCAGCTTTCGTTCTTTGCACGCGGCTGCACGTCTGACCGGCTTGCGCGTGCAAAGAACGAGTTCGGCGAGCATCGAGCGAGGGAACTCCGTCGGGAGACCGCATGGCATGCCCGCAAGGTGGACCGGCAGGGCCGATGCGGGGGGTAGACATGTGTCGATGAACAGTCGTGATCGGGCGATCGGTGCGCTCGTCGGCCTCGCCGTCGGTGACGCGGTGGGCACCACGCTGGAGTTCAAACAGCCCGGGTCGTTCGAGCCGATCACCGACATGGTCGGTGGCGGACCCTTCCGGTTGCAACCGGGCGAATGGACCGATGACACGTCGATGGCCATGTGCCTGGCCGAGTCGATCCTCGACACCGATGAGATCGACCCAGCCGACGAGCTGCGTCGATACGTCGCGTGGTGTGACGACGGCTACTGGTCGTCGACGGGTCGATGTTTCGACATCGGTGGCACGACCCGGGCGGCGTTGCGCCGGTTCGCCGACACCGGCACGGTCACCGATGCCGACATCGATCCCGAGGCAGCGGCGAACGGGTCGTTGATGCGCCTGGCGCCGGTGCCGATCCGCTGGTTCACCGACCCGGCCGGTGCCGCGCGAGCTGCGGGGGAGTCGAGTCGCACCACCCATCCGGCCGACCGGCCGGTGGATGCATGTCGGGCGTATGCCGCGATGATCGCTGCGGTCATCGGGGGTACGTCGCTCACCGATGTTCTGGACGGCGACTTCTGGGAGTTCGGGCAACTCGACCCGCGGGTCGAAGCGGTCGTGCGTGGGTCGTGGCGGACCAAGGAACCACCGGAGATCCGCGGCACGGGCTACGTGGTCGACGCCTTGGAGGCGGCGTTGTGGGCGGTCGCCGGCGCGCAGGATTTTCGGGATGCGATCCTGCGGGCGGCGAACCTCGGCGATGATGCTGATACGACTGCGGCGATCACCGGCCAGCTTGCCGGGGCGCAGTGGGGCGTCGGGGGGATCCCGGCGGGTTGGCGTTCGGCGATCAGGTTCGGTCCACGTATCGAATCGATCGCCGGTCGACTGCACGATCGTGGCGCCGGCATTCCGGGGTTGTCGCAGAGCTGGGAACACGACGATGACGTGCACGCCTACTGGGTGGAGCCGGACCGGATCCTCGCGGGCGAGTACCCCGGCGATGCTGACCCGGAACGCGCGGCAGCCAAGATCGATGTGCTCGTCGACGCCGGAATCCGCACGTTCGTCGACCTCACCTGCGATGGTTTGCGTCCTTACGGGGACGATCTCGCACGGGTCTCGCAACGCCGGGGATTGGATCTGGTGCGTGTGGCGCGCCCGATCCCTGCGATGAGCGTGGGCGATGTGGAGGCGTACCGCGAAACCGTCACGGTCATCGGTGACGCGGCATCCAGGGGCGGGGTCTATGTGCATTGTCAGGCTGGGATCGGACGTACCGCAACGGTGGTCGGCTGCCTGCTCGTCGATGCCGGAGCGAGTCCCACAGCGGCGCTTGCACGGATCGCGGCGTTGCGTGCGCCCACCCGCAAGACACAACTCGCCTCACCCCAGACCGCTGACCAACGCGGTCTGATCGTCCGATTCGCAGCGATCCGTCGCCCCGACGAGCAGCGGGGTCGATGACGCGGTCGAGGTCCATCGATGACGCCTCGGCCTCGACGCCGCGCACACCTTGCGTCATGGTGGATGCGATGGTGGCGTCGACAGCGGCGACGGCGGAACCGAAACAGACCGCCCGGAAAGCGGGTTCGACCTCGGCCACACGGCCGCGGTCGACCATGCGACCGGCGAAGCCCCGTTCGCCAACGTGACCCGCGACGTCTGAGGCAGGCCCCTCCGGGCGAGCGACGATCCCGCGATCGACCTGCCCACCGTGACGACGCGACGAGTGGACGACTCCGGCCGAGCCCGACGGTCACGCTGTGGCGATGAGATACCGGAATTCGTTGTATTGGCGGTAGGTGCCGTCGGGTTGTTCGGCCCGCTCGAACGCCTTTCGCAACGTGTCGATGGTCGCGTCCGTCCCGGCCACCTCGATTGCCCGTTGAATTG
>JAFDWI010000272.1 GCA_018268545.1 Actinomycetota bacterium | reverse complement strand
CCTCGACGAGTTGCGTGTTGATCGGATGTCTGCATGCTAGCGACCCTCGCCCAACTTGACAACGTGACACATAACTTTTCTGCATGTCAGATGCTTTTCCCCTTTGTCTGCAACAGATTGACGATCGTCGAGGACAGTGTCGCAACCCCCGCACCGACCAGGCGCGCACGCCCCGCTGTACGGTGGGACCGACCGAGGAGGTCGAGCGGTGCACGTGTTCACGATCGGGCATTCGACCCGCACGATCGACGTATTCGCCGCAGAGTTGGTCACCCACCACATTGTGACCCTGGCGGACATCCGTTCGATCCCGGGTTCGAACCGGTTTCCGCAGTTCAACGCTGAAGCGTTGGCCGCGGCGCTCGCCGAGGCCGGGATCGACTACGTCCACCTCGAGGCACTCGGCGGTCGCCGGAATCGCAGCCGTGACATCGATCCGGAAACGAACGCCGCGTGGCGCAACCGCTCGTTCCGCAACTACGCCGACTACGCGTGCACCCAGGATTTCGATGCCGGGCTCGCCGAGTTGTCGGCGTGCGACGCGCCGATCTGCATCATGTGCGCCGAAGCTGTCCCGTGGCGGTGCCACCGGACGATCGTCTCGGACCACCTGGTCGCCCGAGGCCACACCGTCACGCATCTGATGGGTACGACCACGAAGCCGCACGTCCTGGGGGCGTGGGGCCCCCGCCCGACGGTGCTCGGCACTTCGGTCACCTACCCGGCGCCCGAGACGACGAACGCCGCCCGGACGGCGGCCGCAGGTGACCGATGATCCGGCACCCCAGATAGATCCCGAACGAGATCGTCGTCACGTACGGGCTGATCGGCACCGCGGCGCCCAGCGCCAGGAGCACGCCGCCGACCATCGACACGAACCCGAACGTCATCGACAGCACCACCACCATGCGTGGCGACGCGGTCACACGCTGGGCCGCCGCGGCCGGGGTGCAGATGATGCTGAGGACCAGCAACGCGCCGACGACCTGGACGCTCACGGCGACGGCGAGACCCAGCAACACCATGAACGCCACCGACAACGCGCCGACCGGCACACCCCGGGCCGCCGCCGACTCGGGGTCGACCCCGGCGAAACGAAGTGGTCGCCAGATCACGCCGAGGCCGAGCGCGACCAACGCGCAGACCCCGACCAGCCAGATGGCCTGGGGCGTGTCGACCGCGACGATCTGGCCGATGAGCAACCCGAACTTGTTGGCCGTGCGGCCTTGGTAGAGCGCGAGGCACAGCACCCCCAGGCCGAGCCCGAAGGGCATGAGCACGCCGATGAACGAGTTCCGGTCACGAGCCCGGACACCGAGCGCTCCGATGACGACCGCAGCGAGCAGCGACCCGACGATCGATCCGACCACGACGCTGACCCCGGCGAGCAACGCGGCCGCGGCACCGGCAAAGGACAGCTCCGAGATCCCGTGCACCGCGAAGGGCAGGTCGCGCTGGATGACGACCACCGACACCAACCCGCCGACGACCCCAAGGACGACGGCCACCACGAGCGAGTTGCGAACCAACGGAAGCAGTTGCCCGTACCCGGTGAAGTCGAAGATCCGGTTCCACCAGCCCACGCCGATGACCGCCATCGCACCGATCGTCATGTCGCATCGTCTCCGGCGACGTGATCGTGGTCGTCGCCGTGATCGTGGTGAGCCGACGCGTCACCGTCGGGTGCGCCGACGACGACGATCCGGCCACGATGCTCGACGACGTCGACCGGGGTGCCATAGAGGGCACTCAGCGACTCGGACGTCATCACCTCGGCGACGGTACCAATCCGGAATCGCCCGCCCGCCAGGTAGAGCACCCGATCCACGTACGGCAGCACGGGGTTGATCTCGTGGGTCACGAACAGCACCGCCGAGCCGTGGTCACGCCGTTGCCGGTCGATGAGTTCGGTGATGGTGCTCTGGCTCGCCAGATCGAGCGAGAGCAGCGGCTCGTCGCACAACACCAGGCGGCGTTCGGCGACGAGCGCTTGGGCGATGCGAACCCGTTGCTGCTCGCCTCCCGACAGCACCCCGATCGGTTCGTCGGCGAGCTCGAGGGCGTCGACCCGCTCGAGCGCTCGCTCGGCACGCACCCAATCGACATGCCCGGGGCGCGCGATCCCCCACCTGTGTCCGTCGAGGCCGAGGCGCACCATGTCGCGAACCCGCATCGGGGTGAGCGGGTCGACCCGGCGTTGCTGAGGGATGTAGCCCACGACGTCACGCGCGCGGTCGGCCGCGCGGCCGTCAATGAGCAACGTCCCTTCGCTGAGCGGCTGCAACCCGAGCACGGCTCGCAACAACGACGTCTTGCCTGCTCCGTTGGCCCCCAGTACGGCAACGAACTCACCCGGTGCGACATCGAGGTCGAGCCCACGCCACAGCACGTGGTCTCCGAAGCGCAATGCGCCACCGCGGAGTGACACGACCGGGGTTGCGGCGCGCCCGGTCATCGCAACGCCTCCGCGATGGCATCGATGTTGCGGTGCATCCACGCGAGGTAGGTGAGGTTCGCGGGCAGTGTCTCGGTCACACCCACCACCGGGATCCCGGCGCGCCTCGCCGCGGCGATGACCGCTTCGGTTTCCGGACCGGACGTCTGGGCGTTGTAGACGAGGACCTTGACCCGATGTTTCGCGAACAGTTCATTCGTCTGATGAAGTACGCCGACAGACGCGCCCGTACCGGCTTCGACCGCTCGGGAGAACGCCGGCGGGGTCCGGTTGACGAGCCCCATCGCGTCGAGGAGGTAGAGCGGCACCGGCTCGGTGATCGCGACGCCGACACCCGCGTGGGCGGCACGAACCTGTGCGACCTGTGCCGACAACGTGTCGAGCCCGGCGACGAACCGCTTGCCGTTGGCCGCGAAGCTGTGCGCTGACATCGGGTCGGCTTGCGAGAGCGTCTCGACGAGTACGTCCGCGAGGCGGCGCACCGTCGCCAGGTCGTACCAGACGTGTTCGTTCAGTTCGCCGGTCGCCGACGGTCGGTGACCGGACAACGCGACGACGTCGATGAGCGTGGCACCGGGCTTGTGCGACGCCTGGCGCAGCGTGGTCATGAAGTCGTCGTATCCGCCACCGTTCTCGATGACGATGGCGGCACCGGCCACGGCGAGACGGTCGCGCACGGTTGCCGAATAGTCGTGCGGATCGGCGGTCGGGTCGTCGATGATCGACGTGACCTCCGCCTGGTCGCCGGCGATCGCGGTGGCGATGTTGCCGTAGACGTTCGTCGAGGCGACGATGCGCAGGCGTCGACCGCTGGCAGAGGCACTGGGAGTGCCCGGTCGCGTCGATCCGCACCCGGCGGTCAAGGTGACAACTCCGGTGAGGAGGATCGTCCAACTGGCGCGCCACGTCTTCACCCGTCGATCGATTCCCAGGCACGCCTCACATGAGAATGATTATCACTTTCACTATCTGCTCACCAAGTTGATCTGCGAGCCGGCGAACTCAACTCGCCCGCAAACCGGGCGGACCCATCGGTGGCCGCTCCCGGCTCGCGATCGGCACCTGCCCCCGATCGCGGCCGAGGCCTCAACTG
>JAFDWI010000271.1 GCA_018268545.1 Actinomycetota bacterium | reverse complement strand
GACGGCGCGGCGTCGGTCGACCTCGCCGATGGTTGACCTTGCCGACGATGCCGGGAGCGGTACCGTGGTTGTCGTGCGGTGCCCCCACTGTGGTTGCGACGACGACAAGGTGATCGACTCACGCAGCGTCGACGGTGGCCGCGCGATTCGTCGTCGTCGTTCCTGCATCGAGTGTTCGCAGCGCTTCACGACCTTCGAGCGGATCGAGACCGTCGAACTGGTGGTCGTGAAGCGATCCGGGGACCGGGTGCCCTTCGATCCGGCGAGGATCATCGCCGGGGTGCGTGCGGCCTGCAAGAACCGCCCCGTGGACGAACCGGCGATGGAAGGGCTTGCGGCAGGTGTCGAGGACACCGTGCGCGCCGAAGGGCTCGGCGTCGTCACGAGTGAGCGGATCGGACTCGAGGTGCTCGAAGGGCTCCGCCAACTCGACGAGGTCGCCTACCTGCGTTTTGCGAGCGTCTACAAGGAATTCTCCGACGCGGCCGACTTCGCACGGGAGGCGCGGCTGCTCACCAAGTCGACGACGCCGAAGTCACACGAGGACGCGTCCGCGCGATCTCAGGCCGTCGCGGAGCGGTCGGCCACGTAACGCGCCAACAGGTCCCGCCCGTCGTACAACAGGCGATCGAGCCGGAACCCGCGCGGCGCGGCCACGCCGGGGCCGTGTGCGGCGCGCGACGACGATCCCGATGCGAGGATCGGCCCGATCGTGGTGCACCATTCGTCGACCAGGTCCCACGCGATGAGTTGGCCGTTCAGCGCAGGCCCTCCTTCGCAGACCACGCACCGGACACCTCGACGGCCGAGTTCGGCGAACACACTCGGGAGGTCGACGTCGCCGGACCCCACGGCCACGATGTCGGCGACCGGTTCCAACGCGGCGATCCGGGCGGCGGGCGCATCGGTGACCGTGAACAGCAGCGGACGCTGCGTCGGGTCGCTGAAGATCCTGGCGTCCGGCTCGAACGCGACGCTCCGTGACACCGACGCCAACACGGCAGGCGCGGGGCGGCCCGCAGCGGCACGGACGGCAACGTGGCTGTCCGGGACCCGTACCGGTCCGTAGTTCTCGGCGCGGATGGTGCCGGCACCGGCGAGGACGACGTCGGCGGCGCTGCGGAGTGCGTGGAAGGCGAGATGGTCGTTCGGCCCGCCGATCCCACCGGAACGCCCCTCCAACGCGGTGGCGCCGTCGATCGTGGTCGCCATGTTCACCACGACCCACGGGCGGCCGTCGATCGGTTCACGCCGGTCGTCCAGATAGCACTGGGCGACGTCGACGTCGTCGATCCGATCGGGTACGAGGCGTTGCACGGCGGGCCAGCATAGCGTCGGCCGCCCACGGCGGGGTGGCGACCACCCTCGTGTGACGAGGATCCGCGGCCCTGCTGCCCGGAATGACAATGATGTCATTTCGATGACGGCGCGAACAACGTGCTTCAGTCGCGCGTCGGAAACGCCGATCATCGCTTCGTATCCGAATCGGCCGGGCAGGCGGACAAGCGAACCGGCCGGGAGCCACAGGGAGTGTCGATGGTGAAGCCACTACTCGAGAAGACCGCGATGTTCGTCGATGCGGTCGCGCGTGGGGCCCGTCGCCCTCAGACGCTGCCCACCCAGGTCCGTGAGATGGCGTCGGGGATCGTGACCGGAGCGTTGTACCCGTTCGGCTTCTTCGATTCGGGTCCCGGGGGCCGGGTCCACCCGACACCCGACCCGGGGCCGCCGTCGACACCGGTGCTCCTCGTCCACGGCTACATGGCGAACAAGTCGAACTGGTACTTCGTCGAGCGCGAACTGCGGAACGTCGGCATCGAACACATCCATGCCATGAACTACAGCGCACATCGGGCCGACGTCGAACGTCTCGCCGAAGTCTGTGTGCTGCGCGCGCACGAGGTGATGGCGGCGACCGGATCGGACCGGATCCACCTGGTCGGACACTCCCTCGGGGGTCTCGTCATCCGAAAGGCCGTGCAGGCCGGCGGGTTGACCGAAGCCGCGTCGGTGGTCACGGTCGCGACCCCGCACGGTGGTGTCGATCTCGCCCGGCTGACCGGGTTCACGCGGAGCCGGAACATGATCGCGGCACAACTCCGCCCGGGTTCGGAGTTCCTTCGCAGGATGTGGGCCGAGTCCCACGCGATGCCCGACACCCGCTTCGTCGCCTACTACTCGAACCTGGACCTGCTCGTCACGGGGCGACGGGCGATGATGCTCGAACCCGAGTTGGCGGCGACGAACATCCTGATGAAGGACCACGGTCACCTGTCGGTGATGCTCGCGCCGTCGCTCGCCGCGTCGGTCGCGAACGAACTCGCGGCGATCGACGGACGCGCCGGTTTCGGACAACCGATCGCCGGTCTTCCCGTCAACGTCGCGGCCTCATCCGAGCCGGTGGACGTGCCGGTGAAAGCAGCTGCGGCAAGCCGTTGAGCCCCGGTTCGGAGGGATGCGCCTCGGGCACGTCCCGCCGGTGACCACGCGCGGGGCGGTCACACCGTGTCGCCATGCCATGACGCCTTGCCGTGTCGTCACCCGGTGACGGTGTGGACAACTCGGGTCCTCGTCCCCAGGTGATCCACCCGATGCACACCGCAGGACACAGGAAATTCACAGGGTTGACCCTCTACCGATCCACAGGCACGGGTTCCTACAGTGGCCTTCGTGTCACGGTCCCGTTGCGCGGATGGTCGGAACGGATCGACGGTCGAGGACCCCCGGGTCGGAACGTCGAGTGAGGGATGCGGCAGCGTCGCCGCGGCAGCGATTTCTCGCAAAATCTCTCGGACCTGGGTATTCGCGTCGCGGTGACCGTTGACACGGAGGGAACTACCGTGCTGTAATTTACCGCTACATCTTGTGGTCCTGTCCCTCAGGGGGAACCGGACCACCACGAGGGATTGTGGTCGATACCGTCGGTAGCGACGGCGATCCGACCCCTCGCAACGTCGTATCCACCCATTTCGAGGAAAAAGGCACGCCCGATGACCCTGGCCCCACT
>JAFDWI010000270.1 GCA_018268545.1 Actinomycetota bacterium | reverse complement strand
GGGGGGGGGGCCGGTACGATTCGATCGTGAGCGGATCGGCCCGGCGGGCACGCACCGACCGACGGTGATCCGCCCGTTCCGAGGTCGGGCCCCCATCGGTCTCGTGCTGACCGGGCTGTTCCGTGCGCTGTTGTACGTGACTCTTGCGTGGGCGGTGTTCCGGGCCGCGACGGGAGAACGGACCGCCGGTGACGTCGGCACCGTCGCCCGGCTCCACGGCACGTTCATCGCGCTCGGGATCGTGTTCGTCGCTGGAGTCGTCGTCAACGTCGCGCGTGTCGCCGTCGGGATCATGGGGCTGACGAGCACCCATTGGATCGACGGGACGGTCACCGAGGTGCGCCCGTATCGGCGGGGTGAGTCCATTCCGGCTCCGCTCCGCCGACTCTTCGGCGGCCGAGGCCCGGCAGGTGAAACAGCCGTGGGCGGCGGCGAAGGCGACGCATCGGAATCATCGCGAGCTGTCCGGCACCTGGTCACCGTCGACACCGCCGACGGCGAACGCTCGTTCATCGTGACGGCGAAACGCCACAAGAACCCGATGCAAGGCCGGGCCGTGCGCGTCGCGGTGTCCGGGCCGAACGAATATGTCCGCCGGATCATCGTCACCGACGACGACGGCGACCGGCCACGTCGATCGCGGTTCCGCCGGAAGCGATAGAACGATAGGCGGCTACCGTTCGCATGGCCGCCCCGGGTCGGTGGGTCGCTGGTCACCGGTCGGGCGTCCGCGTTCGGTTGCCTGGCCACCCCGGGGTCAGCGGGTGCTCGCTCCGCACCGCCACCGATGATGTGCGCCGAGGACGCCGATCGAAGTTCGGCCGCCGGCGACAGAGGGTTGCCTGACGCCTGGTCTGCGGCCTGACGCGTGACGCGTGACGCCTGACGCGTGACGCCTGACGCCTGGCGTACGGCGAGGCGCCGTCATCGGTGCACCCGGTGGTTTGCGGGTGTCAGAATGGGCCGATGGGGAAGATGCGGCGTCTCGTCGTCGGAATCGCCGCGCCGGTCGCGCTGGTCGTCGCGCTCGGTGCGTGCAGCTCGTCGGCGCGCAAAGCGACCACAGCCACCACGGCCACCTCGGCGACCGGACCGACCACCACCGTCACCCACCCGGTGCCGCAACGGTTCGCGCCGGGAAACGCCGCCTACTGGACGCTGCCCGACCCGATCCCGTCGGGCACCCACGGTGACCTGATCCGCTACCAGAGCGTCGCCGATCCGCCCGAGGGCACCCACTGGTACCGGATCATGTACCTGTCGACGACCGCGGCCGGGAAGCCGACCGTGGAAACCGGCATGCTCACCGTCCCCGACGGCACCGCCCCGCCCGGCGGATGGAAACTCGCCGCACACGCCCACGGTTCCACTGGGCTCGCCCGCGACTGCGCACCGTCGTTCACCCTTTCGACCAATCGTTCGAGCGCGGCCGAACTCATCCTGGTGGCGACGATCGCCGCGAAAGACGGTTACGTCGTCGCCTCGGCCGACTACGAAGGCCAAGGCACCTTCGGACATCACCCGTTCCTGGTGGGCACGAGCGAAGGCCGCAGCGTCCTCGATGCCGCACGGGCCGCACGCCGGTTCCCCGGGCTGACCGTGTCGAAGCGCCTCGCGATCGTCGGTTACTCCCAGGGTGGGCATGCCGCGCTCTGGGCGAACCAGCTCGCGTCGACATGGACCCCCGAGTTCCATGTGGTCGGCACCCTCGCCGGCGCACCCGCGAGCGAGGTGGCCGCGTTGATGGCGTCGAGCGCTCCGTCGATCCTCGACAACCAACAGGCCGTCGGAGTCCTCGCCGGGCTCGCATCGGCCGACCCGAAGCTCGAAGGCGACCTCGACAAGATCCTCACCCCGGCCGGGAAACAACTCCTGGACGTGATGGAACGATCCTGCACCCCTCCGGCCGACTTCAAGGTGGGAAGTCCGCTACTCACCACCGACCCGCTCACCACACAACCTTGGAAGGACCGGTTCGCGGCGAACACGCCCGGCTCGGTCGCAACCGCCGATCCGGTGTTGATCATCCACAGCGACCAGGACCAGAACGTGCCGATCGGCCAGAGCGAGACGCTGCTGCGGCGCATGTGTGCAGCGGGTCAGGTCGTCGAGCGGCGCGTCCTGCCCACCGGAAGCCACGTCGCCGCGGCGGTGCCCGCGTACCAACAGGGGTTCGCGTGGTTGCAGGGCCTGGCAAGCGGTGACAAGGCGGTCTCGTCTTGCACCGGTTGATCGATCGGGCCGTTCGAAACGGTCGAAGCGAGCTACGTCGGATGAACCGTCGCCATCCCCTGGTCGGCGACCGACCGGGTCTCGACCGCCACGCCGAAACGAGGTCTGTCGGATGAAGTGGTTCCACCGCCGGATCGCCGCCGGCATCGCGCTCGTCCTGGTCGCGGTCGCGCTCCCGACCGCGGGTTCCGGTGCGCTGGACCCGCCGAGCAACCCGTTGCAACTACGACCCCTGCAGACGTCCGCCGACCATCAGATCGTCGACGACACCGGCCGCCAGGTGCTCCTGCGCGGCGCGAACGTCAACTCGCTCGGTCGGTACTGGCAGGGCGTTCCGACCCTGCCTACGACCCTGCCGGTCACCGCCACGGACTGGAACACCATGGCCGCGCACGGGTTCTCGGTGATCCGGCTGATCATGAGTTGGTCACGCATCGAACCGACCCGAGGCGTGATCGACCAGTCCTACCTCGACCAGGTCCAGTCCTATGTGAGCGCGGCCGCGGCCCACGGCATCTACGCCGTGCTCGACATGCACCAGGACGCCTGGACCGACACGATCTCCACCACCGACCCGACGACGTGCCCGCCCGGCACCACCCCGGCGAAAGGATGGGACGGCGCACCAGCGTGGGCGACGATCACCGACGGGCTGTCGACGTGTCTCACCGGATCGGACCGGAACTCCTCACCTGCGGTCACCGCCGCATGGAACCACTTCTACGACAACACCGACGGGATCCGTGATGCGCTCGCCGACGCGTGGGGTGCGGTCGCGGCACGATTCGCCGGGCAACCCGCTGTGGCGGGTTACGACCTGCTGAACGAACCCGAGGTTTCGCGCGCCGCCACGGAACTCACCCCGCTGTATGAGGCCTTCATCGCATCGGCGGTCCGGGCGATCCGCGGCGCCGAACACGCACAAGGAGCGAACTTCGACCACATCATCTTCGTCGAACCTGGCATTCCGGCCGCCGACATGTCACGGGGGATCATGATCCCCCAACCCGCCCAGATCGGACTCGGCACCGCCAACATCGTCGCCGCACCCCACAACTACGCCGAGTCGATCATCGACTTTCTCACGATCGAACAGATGAGCAACCTGTTCGACTCGTTCGCCTCGCAGATGGGCGTGCCGGTCTGGGTGGGCGAGTACGGATTCTGGGACACCTCGCCGGCGACACTGGCGAAGATCCGTCGCTACGCCGCAAACGAGGACGCCAAGGCCCAGGGTGGCGCGTGGTGGCAGTGGCGTCAATCGTGTGGTGACCCGCACTCGGTCCAATGGCAGGGTGACACGGTCGTGTCGCCGGCGGTCACCCAGACCCACCTGAACCTCATGGGGTGCCCGGCGAACACCGACCTCGGCCCGAACAACGCGTTCCTCGACGTGCTGGGCCGGGCCTACCCGCGTGCCACACCCGGGCGCATCACCACCTTGCAGAGCGACCCCGACACCGGCGTGTTCACCCTCACCGCGGCCGCCGGGAACACCGGATCGGGCCAGACCCTCGTCGTGTGGACGCCGACCGCCGACGACGCGTCGCACCACGTGGAGACCCGCGGCCTCGACGACGTCACCGAACGTGCGGTGGCGGGAGGGCGGATCATCACCGCGCAGGTCGCGACGACGGGCACCTACGACTTGGTGATCGGTACGTCGCTCCCACCCGAGCCGGCCACGACAACGACGACCACCACCGTGGCGCCGACGACCGCGGCGACGCCTGTGCCCGCCCCCGGCGCACCTGCCCCGAACCCGTCACCGATCGCGCAACCCGCCACCGCGGTCGCCGCGGCACCCCGGTATACGGGCTGAGCGGCGCGAGCCCCGTCAGAGATCCGGTTCGACCGACCGGATCCAGTCGAACAGCGGCGTCGCCGAGAAGTGCCCCGCCGCATGCGAGCCGACCTGGGCGTAGGTGTGACGAGCCACGTCGTCGGGAATCGGCACGCCGCCCCCCGCGGCCAGAACAGCGAGCTCGGCCTGACAGGTCCGTTCCATGGTCACGAACCAGAACACCGCCTCCTCGATCGAATGCCCGGTCGTCAACAGTCCGTGGTTCGCGAGGATCAGCGCCTTGCGCATCCCCAGGGTCTCGGCGATCCGGTCCCCTTCGGAGGTGTCCCACACCACGCCGGTGTAGTCGTCGAACAGCGCATGATCCTCGAAGAAGATGCACGCGTCCTGGGTGAGGGGGCGCAGCTCGCGGTGCAACGCCGAGAACGCCTTGCCGTACACCGAATGCGAGTGGGCCGCCGCGATCACGTCGGGCCGCGCCGCATGGATCCTCGAGTGGATCGCGAACGCCGCACGGTTCAACATGCCGTCACCTTCGACCACGTCGCCCTCGGCGTTCACGCAGATCAGGTCCTCGGCACCGATCATCCGGAAGCTGACCGCGAACGGGTTCACCCAGAAATGGTCGAGATGTTCGGGGTCACGCACGGTGATGTGCCCGGCGACCCCCTCGTTGAAACCGAGGCGCCCGAAGATGCGGAAGGCCGCGGCGAGCGTCGCCTTGCGTGCCGCCCGCA
Source organism: Actinomycetota bacterium (assembly GCA_018268545.1). Lineage (GTDB taxonomy): Bacteria > Actinomycetota > Acidimicrobiia > Acidimicrobiales > Iamiaceae > JAFDWI01. Next base: position 968 of record JAFDWI010000270.1, on the reverse strand, counting down.
CCGACTCGACGTCGCCCTCGACGGTTGGTTGGATCTCCGGCACGATGCTCGTCATGGATCGTGACCGTAATACCGCGGCGAACCGGCGTGCTCGCGGAGACCTGACCGGAGACACCGGTGTCTGCGACTAGGGTCGTGCGCGCGGCACACCAGGGGGTTGCCGTCAGCAGCAGACACGACGTCCAAGGGGGACGGTGCCCAATCTCCGGTCGATGAACGCGATGGGACGTCGACGGGTATCCGTGGGCGCGTTCGGGCCGTACATCCCTGCGGTCGTGATGCTCGTCGTCGCGCTGGTCGCGTACCCGGTTCCCGCGGGCGTCGTGGGGCTCGGCGTCGTGCTCGGGATGCTCGCCGCGCTCGTCGCACTGGGCCTCGCGCTCATCCAGCGTGCCAACCGGATCCTCAACTTCGCCCAGGCCGACCTCGGCACGCTGCCCACGACGTTCGCGTACGGCTGCATCGTGTCGTCGTGGGGACTGCCCTATCTGTTGTCGTTCTTCATCGGGCTCGTCGGCGCGGTGCTGATCGGCGCGCTCGTCGAGTTCCTCCTCATCCGACGGTTCTTCCGGTCCTCGCGGCTCGTCCTGACCGTCGCGACGATCGGCATCTCGCAGTTGTTCATCGTGATCTCGCTGCTGATGCCCAAGATCTGGGGGCAGCAGGCGCTCAACACGACGCCGATCACCTTCCCCGGCAACTTCCGTTTCAGTATCGGCACCCAGTTGTTCGGCATGGACTCGATCGCCGCGGTGGTCATCGCAACGCTGGTGTTGGTGGGCCTCGCGTTGTTCCTGTCGCGCAGCAGCATCGGCATCGCGGTGCGTGCGAGCGCGGAACGTGCCGAGCGGGCGGCGAGCCTCGGCATCCCCGTCAAACGCATCAACACGCTCGTGTGGGTGATCGCGGCCGTCCTGTCGTATCTGGGTGTCTTCCTGCGAGCGTCGATCCTCGGGTTGCCCTTGAGC
>JAFDWI010000026.1 GCA_018268545.1 Actinomycetota bacterium | reverse complement strand
CGTCAAGAGCCATCGGTGTGTTCTCCTTCGTGTGCATTTTCAGGTACACACCAAGGATCACGCCGGTGGCTCACCTCACGGTGGATCCCCGACCCCCAAACCCCACCACCACAGGGGACTCATACCTGCTCCCGGCGTCTCGTCGCTACGAAGGCTCGCTCGAGACTTGGATTTCACCCGCGTAATCCCAAGTTACGTGCGCGAAACTTGGAATCTGACCCCTACAATCCAAGTCATGCCGTCGTTGCGAGACTCGCCGGTGGGGTCGGTCGTTCCCATCGCTGGGTTCGACGCTCGGTTCGACGAGGAGTACCGGGTCGAGGCGTTCGTCCCTGCTGACCTTCCCGATCGCCTCGATCTGCCGGGGTCCGTCTGGATGGTGGTCAGCGAGGCGAACGCCGAACTGGGTCGTCTTGACGCAGCGGCGAGCCTCATCCCGAACCCTCAGCTGGTGACCCGCATCGCTACTCGCCGTGAGGCGGTCGGAACCTCCGCGCTGGAGGGGACCTACGCAGAGCTCACCGAGTTGTTCGCCGCTGAGGTGCTCCCGTTCGAGGAGCAGGAGACCGGGGTCGCGCCAAACGTGCGCGAGGTCATGAATTATGCCCGCGCTGCCGACTCTGCATACGGCTGGATCGGCGAGCGCCCGATCACGTTGGGGATGGTGGGCTCGCTGCAGGCCGAGATCGTCCGAGGAACCGAAAGCGACGGGCCCGAGGCCGGTTCGATCCGCCAGAGCCAGGTGTTCATCGGGGCGAAGCATCGGCGGGTCAGCGAGGCACGATTCATCCCACCACCCCCGGGAGACCAGCTCCGTGCCATGTGCGAGCGGTGGGCCGACTGGCTTCGAAACACCAAGCCAGTCGAGCAGATCCAGCTCATCGCCCGCGTGGCGATGGCGCACTACCAGTTCGAGACGCTTCACCCCTTCACCGACGGCAACGGCCGTGTCGGCCGTCTCGTCGCGATCTTGCAGCTGATGTACGAAGGCGCACTTCGATCCCCTGTCCTCTCGGTCTCACCGTGGCTCAAGGACCGTGCCGACGAGTACCGCGACCACCTCCTCGCAGTCACCACCACGGGCGACTGGGCACCCTGGATCGAGTTTTTCGCCCACGCCGTGAGCGCCGAAGCCCGCTCCGGCCACGAGCGCATCATGCGTCTGCTCGCACTGCGTGAACAGCTCGGTGACACCGTTCGCTCAGCGCTCCCGAGGGCGCGGCTCGCGTTGGAGATCACCGACGACCTCATCGCCTACCCGATCCTCTCGGTCTCGGATGCCCAGAGGCGCTACGGCCGCACGAACCAGGCCAACCGCAACGCGATCGGATCGCTCGTCGAACTCGGCGTTCTCGAGCCCTACAGTGATGCGCCCTACGACCGCCTCTACTGGAACCGACGCGTGTTCCAGATCATCGACGCCTGACGAATGGGAGACGGGGCTGGCTCACGGAACGTGAATCAGAGGCAGAGGACGACGTCGAACTCGCCACGCGGCTGCTTGCCGAGTGGGACGAGGGGCGCGGCACAGCCAAGAGCGAGATCGAACGGCGGGAGTGGGGCGACGGTTTCGCACGGCCGCCGATTCGATCGCTTCATCCGTAAGACGCTGGGCGTCGCGACGACCGACACCTCAGCTTGCGCAGGAATGTCGGGTCCCGGATCGGATTGCGCGATCAGGCCGCTCACCGAAGATCCTGCACACAGGCTCCGGGTCACCTTCATCCCGGCCTCTGTCGGGTGCGCCCGAAACTGAATTCGCTGGGGAGTGCTGTGTCCCGCGGAGTGGTGGAAGTGGGGACGCGCAGGATCTCGGCCGCATCCGACTCCGAATAGATCTGCCGATCAAGCAACTCGACACCCATGTGCCGATTCTGGCGCAGCCGGCACGACAGCGGCCAGTCGATTCGATTCGCGCCCCGCATCCCCACCTCGAGACGCTCATCAGGAATCGCCGGCGGCGGGCGCGGACAAGGTCATCGCAGTCCCACACCCGGCCTTTTCAGTGCGAGAGGAGGCGATCGGTCTGAGCCAGCCAGAAATCGACTTCCGAGAGTCGGGACTTGCGGATCGACCAGTCGAGGTAGCGCAGGAGAAGGTTCGCGACGCAGACGTCGTGCTTCATCTGCGGTAGGGCGTCGACGCCGTGATCGAACAGACGTGAGCGGACGCCGGGGTCGACGGCACCGCCGAGGCTTGCGATCGCGAGCATGGTGAGATCGAACACGGCGTCGCCGATCCGTGCGTTGTCCATGTCGACGACCGCGGTCAGTCGCCCGGCGGTCTGGAGCAGGTTGCCGGGGTGGAAGTCGAAGTGGACGATGTCCGAGCCGGTGAGATCGCCCGGATCCGTCGATCGACCGATCTTCTCGAAGTGCTCGATCACCGTTCGGGTCCGGGCGTCGAAGGTGCGTAGTGGTTCGTGCAGGCAGTACCCGTTTCCGTCATGGGTGAGCATTCGGAGCAGGTAGCCACCCCAGTCGCCGGAGTCGTCCGTGACGTCGAGGGAGTCCCGCTGGTGCGACTGCTGCGTCATCCAGGAAGGCTGACACAGCACTCGGGTGAGGTCGTCCGGTCGGGGTAGCGTGTCTCCAATTCCCCGGTGTCGCCAATGCTCTCGTGGCATGCGCCCGGGGTGTTGTTTTTCTGCTCGACGGCCGCCGCGTACGGTCGTGCACCCCTGACCTGGTGAATGACCGTCAGACCGGAGCGTGCCGGAGTGGACCCGCGTTGGGCGCTCGTGAGGCTCTGCAAGCTCCGGAGAAGACCGACCTACACCACGTAGTGGAACTCACTCGCTCGAACTTGCAGCCTGGTATCCGACAAAGGCGAAACCCCGGCCGTTTGCTGCGAGCAGGGACGGGTCCGGGGTCTTCCGGGACACTCTACGGTGCGTGGGCAAGTACTCCGTCGGACACGACTCGGCATCGATGATGAAGGCGCAGTCGCCATATCCGTGTCGCTCACGCCAGCTGCCGCGTACACTCATGAACGTGTCGGTGGTCCCATCGTCTCCGTCATCCTCGGATCTGCTCGTTCTGTCGCCCGATGAGGCGCTTCATCAGGCGCGCCCGCTTCCGAGCGTCGACACGATGGCTCTGGGCGGGATTCCCGACGATGAGTGGGACGCGTTGATGGCAGCACTCGCCGCTAGGTGACCGCATCGACCCGGGCATCCGCTGGGTCAGAAGATCCACGAGGCGTACCGGTGTATCGCAGCAACTGCGCCCCGGCTCGACATCCCGGTGGTTTCGGCCGACCGCGTCTTCGAGCGCGTGGAAGTGCTCACCGTTCTCGCTCCACCGAAGTGAGCATGAACCTCGGTCCGGTCATCACCGACCGGGTCGCCCGGACGTGAGTCATTGGAAGTCCGGGGAGCTGCTCGGCGCTGGTGAGGGGAATCGAACCCCCGTATTCAGCGGACAGAGTTTCACCGGGATCGGGCTGTGGGCGCGGACGCCTGGGTGTCCTCAGTCCCGAGAGTCGCGGTTGTCGAACCACGCGGTTGCCATCGTCGGGAATGGATCGCGGAGTGCTTCCACGAGTTCCTCGGCTGTGACCGGTCGCTTCGTCCGTTTCCCGACGAGCGCATCGATCACCTCGGCGATCCGAAGGGGCGCGCGTTGCCACAGGTGGTCGGCGAACTCGTCGGCACTCATGGCCCGGAGGTCCAGGTGGCCTGCGTCGGTCTCGGCGCGTAACCGTTTGTCGTTCGTGACGAGGATCGACGCGGCGCCGGCGAGTGCAGCAGCGATCACGTGCCGATCCTTGGAGTTGATCGTCTCTGGAGCACCGTCGAAGGAGTCGAGTTCGATGATCTGGACGTCGAGTGCGCGGCGCATCTGGTCCATCCGTCGGCTGAGGCGGGCGGGGTCGAGTTGCGGGAAGTCCGCCCGCAGGTTCCGCTCGACCTCGACGAGGGCCCGGTTCGAAACGACCGGCTCGTACACGCCGAGGTCGAAGGCCGTCAGGAGGAAATCACAGGAGAGGATCGGGACGAGAACATCGGCGTCGAGGGCCGCAACAAGTAGCGGCATCAGTCGTAGAGGCCCAGATCCTCGGCTTCCCGGACCATGTCGTCGAGCGCCGCTCGGCGATTGGTAACCGAGGATTCCCGGTAGGTGAGGACATCACGGAGGTCGAGGCGCCGGTGGGTTCCCACGAGGCGGGCGGGGAGCTTACCGGAGTCGACCAAGCGGATCACCGTGGGACGCGAGACGCCCAGGACTGCCGCTGCCTGTTGCGTCGTGAGATCCGAGTCAGGGCGGACCACGAGTGCTTGCTCGCCTTCGGCGGTGGCTGTGAGGAACTCCGCCAGGGCG
>JAFDWI010000269.1 GCA_018268545.1 Actinomycetota bacterium | reverse complement strand
GAGCTGGCCACGACGCATCTGGGGGTGCGGACCGACGTGGTCGCCCAGGCGTTGCAGCACGACTCACCCGATGAGCTCGCCACCCCGCACGGTCGGGTCCGCGACTGGTCCAAGGGCGAGTGTGAGGCGATTCCGGGGTTGACGATGCCACGCTATGTGGAGGTCACCCGTGACTACGGCGCGATCTACGACCGCTACACCTCGGTCGGGCCGCTCCTCGAGTCCAAGGGCATGACGACCAAGGGTGTGACCTTCGAGGTCACCGAGTTCGTCGACGAACTGGGCCGCACGAACGGGGTGAAGACCGAGGGTGCTGCGGCGGGTCGGCCGCTGTTGGAGACCGACCTGCATGCGTGTGAGTTCATCCTGCGTCTGTCGGGTACGACGAACGGTCGGATGGCCGTGCAGGGTTTCGAGACGTTGCAACGCCGCACGGGCGTGGAGCTCGCCGATCTCGCGGCCGAGTCCGAAGGGAAGACGATCACGTTCGCCGACATCCAGTCCGCACCCGTGTCGGTGATCACCTCGCCGGAATGGTCGGGGTCGGAATCCGGTGGTCGGCGCTACGCCCCGTTCACCCAGAACGTCGAACGACTCAAACCGTGGCATACCCTGACCGGCCGTCAGCACTTCTACCTCGACCACGACTGGATGCTCGAGTGCGGCGAGGGTTTCCCGATCTTCCGTCCGCCACTGGACATGACCGCGCTGTTCGGTGAACGGGAGCTCGGCAAGGCGTCGTACGAGTCGGGTGTGTCGGTGCGGTATCTCACCCCGCACAACAAGTGGGCGATCCACTCGATGTACATGGAGAACTTCTTCATGATGAACCTGTCCCGTGGCGGCCAGACGATCTGGATGAGCGTCGAGGACGCACAGGCAGCCGGCATCGCCGACAACGACTGGATCGAGGCGGTCAACCGAAACGGCGTGGTGGCCGCACGGGCGATCGTGTCGCACCGGATGCCCAAGGGCACCGCGTTCATGCATCACGCACAGGACCGCACCGTCAACGTGCCGATCGCCGAGACCTCCAAGCAGCGCGGTGGGATCCACAACTCGCTCACGAGGATCATGATCAAACCCACGCACCTCATCGGTGGCTACGCGCAGTTGAGCTTCGCGTTCAACTACTACGGCCCGACGGGCAACCAGCGTGACGAGGTCACCGTGATCCGCAAGCGTCGGAGCCCGGTGACCTATGACTGAGAATCGCGAGGTGGTCTGATGCGTGTCATGTCGCAGATGGCGATGGTGATGAACCTGGACAAGTGCATCGGGTGCCATACCTGTTCGGTGACGTGCAAGCAGGCGTGGACGAACCGCAGCGGCATGGAGTACGTGTGGTTCAACAACGTCGAGACCCGACCCGGACAGGGTTACCCGCGTCGTTACGAGGACCAGGAGAGGTGGCGTGGCGGGTGGGAGCTCGGCCCGAGCGGACGCCTCCGTCTCAAGGCGGGTGGGCGTGTCAAGAAGCTGCTGTCGTTGTTCGCGAACCCGCGCCTTCCGGGGATGGAGGACTACTACGAGCCCTGGACGTACGACTACGACCGGTTGTTGCAGTCACCAGCGCAGCAACAGATCGTGTCCGCACCGCCGAAGTCGTTGATCACCGGCAAACCGGTGAACATCGAGTGGTCGGGGAACTGGGACGACGACCTGGGCGGCACGTTCGCGCACAAGGCCGACGACCCGATGATCGCGGGTATCGAGGACAAGGTGAAGCTCGACTTCGAGAACACCTTCATGTTCTATCTGCCCCGCATCTGTGAGCACTGTCTGAACCCGACGTGTGTGGCGTCGTGCCCGTCGGGCGCGATCTACAAACGCACCGAGGACGGCATCGTGCTGGTCGACGAGGACAAGTGCCGTGGCTGGCGCATGTGCATCACCGGCTGTCCGTACAAGAAGATGTACTTCAACCATCGGACCGGTAAGGCCGAGAAGTGCACGTTCTGTTACCCGCGTATCGAACAGGGTGAGCCGACGGTCTGTGCCGAGACGTGTGTGGGACGGCTCCGCTACATCGGGTTGGTGCTCTACGACGCCGACCGGGTGACCGAGGCGGCTTCCACGCCGAACGACCAGGACCTGTACGAGGCGCAGAAGAGCGTGATCCTGGATCCGTTCGACCCGGAGGTGCTCGAGGCAGCGGACCGGGCCGGGATCCCCTATGACTGGGTTCTCGCGGCGCAGTCGTCGCCGATCTATTCGCTGATCCACACCTATTCGGTGGCGTTGCCGTTGCATCCGGAGTATCGGACGATGCCGATGGTCTGGTACATCCCGCCGTTGTCGCCCGTGGTCGACGTGGTGAAGGACACCGGGTATGACGCCGAGGATGCCGAGAACCTGTTCAGCGCGATCGACACGTTGCGGATCCCGGTGGAGTACCTGGCGAACCTGTTCACCGCGGGGCATGTGCCCACCGTGGAGCGGGTGCTGTACCGGCTCGCGGCGATGCGTTCCTACATGCGTGACATCAACCTGGGTGACGAGCCCAAGGAGGGCATCGCGAACGCGGTGAGCATGACGGGCGCGGAGATGCAAAAGATGTACCGGTTGTTGGCAATCGCGAAGTACGACGAGCGGTACGTGATCCCCGCCGCGCACCGTGAAGAGGCCCATGATCTGGAGTCGCTCGCGACCGATTGCGTGCTCGACCATGCCGGTGGGCCGGGGATGGGTGAGGCGATGTCTTCGTCGGACATGGGGCGCTCGACGCGTTGGACCCGGGTGGGCGCACCGAAGCGGAAGAAGCACTGAGATGCGCCTGCGGACACGAACCCCCGGTGTCGACACCCGAGGCCGGGTGAACGTCGCGGCCCCGACCGCCGATGAGACCCGTGCGGCGCACGCGTGCGCGTCGTGGCTGATCAGCTACCCCGATGACGCGCTCATCGACCGGCTCGACCAGATCGTCGGGTTGGCCCGTGGTCTGCCCGAGCAGCTGCGTGTCCCGCTCGCGGGCACGGTGGAGGTGCTCGCGGCGACGGATCGGATCGCGCTCGCCGAGGCTTACGTCGACACCTTCGACACGCGACGTCGAGGTTGTCTGTATCTGACGTACTACTCCAACGGCGACACGCGCCGCCGAGGCATGGCGCTCATCGCGATCCGCCAGGCGTACCTGGCGGCGGGTCTGGTCCCGCGCAGCGACGAACTTCCGGATCATCTGGCTGTCGTGCTGGAGTTCTCGGCGTCCACGTCGCTCGAGGCGGGCTTGGGCATCTTGTCCGACAACCGGGCAGGGATCGAACTGCTCCGTCGTCATCTCGCCTCGATCGACTCGCCCTGGCAGGGCGCGATCGACGCGGTGTGCGCGACGTTGGCGCCGATGACCGATGCCGAGGTCGAGGCGATGTTCACGCTCGCGGCGACCGGACCCGAGGCCGAGATGGTCGGCCTCGACGGTTATGGCACCGATTCCGATTTCGATCACATCTATCCGGCGTCGCGGCCCGGCCCGTCGTTCTGCGGTGATTCGGCCGGGTCGGGTGGGCGTGACGTCGACGGTCGGCGTCGTATCCCGGTGAAGGAGGCACGGTCATGACCTCGGTGACGTTCCACACGTTGTTGTGGGTGGTGTTCCCCTACATGGTGATGGTGGCGTTCATCGGTGGGCACATCTGGAGGTGGCGCTTCGATCAGTTCGGGTGGACGACCCGGTCGAGCCAGATGTACGAATCCAAGCTGTTGCGGATCGGTTCGCCGATGTTCCATTTCGGGATCCTCGCGGTGTTCTTCGGTCATGTGATCGGGTTGTGCATTCCCGAGGAGTGGACCGACGCGATCGGGATCAGCGACCACATCTATCATTGGGGCGCGCTCGTGCTCGGGATCGGCGCGGCGATGGCCACGATCGGTGGACTGCTGATCCTGTTGTTTCGTCGACGGACGAACTCGTGGGTGTTCGGGGTCACGACGGTGATGGACAAGGCCATGTACCTGTTGCTCTCGGCGGTGTTGACGCTCGGCATGCTCGCCACGGTCGTCGTGTCCACGGGTTGGTCCGGGTCACATTACGACTACCGCGAAGGCGTGTCGATCTGGTTCCGCCAGGTGTGGAGTTTTCATCCGTCGGCCGCGTCGATGGCGAATGCGCCGCTGCTGTACCAACTGCACGCGCTGGCGGCGTTGTGCTTGTTCGCGATCTGGCCGTTCACCCGTCTGGTGCACGTGTTCAGCGTGCCGTTGGGATATCTGACCCGCCCCTACATCGTGTACCGGTCGCGCGGTTCGGCGAAGAAGGCACGACGTGGCTGGGAGAGCATCGATTTCTGATCAACGGACGCGCGCGGTGTGGCGGGGACGCTCGAACCCGGTCGGCGTGCAATGACCGAAGGTGCCGACGTCGCGGCGATCGTGCTCGCGGGTGGGCGCGGGTCACGTCTAGGCGGCATGTCCAAAGCTGATCTGGTCGTCGGTGGGCGGCGACTGCTCGACGGGGTGCTCGACGCGCTTCGCGAGTGTGCGCCGTGCGTCGTGGTCGGTCCTCTCGACACCACTGTTTCGGCCGGGGTTCTGCTCACCCGCGAGGATCCGCCCTTCTCGGGACCCGCGGCGGCGGTCGCGGCAGGCTGGTCGGTGCTCGCGTCGTTCGATCCACAGCCCGGATGGGTGGTGCTGCTGTCATGTGATCTGCCGGGTGCGGCCGACGTGGTCGGACCGTTGATCGCCGCGGCCAGCGGGGCCCGAGGCGACGTCGACGCGATCAGCGCCGAGCGAGGGGCGCCCGACGGGGGACATCGCGAATGGTTGGTGTCGATCGTGCGCACCCGGGCACTCG
>JAFDWI010000268.1 GCA_018268545.1 Actinomycetota bacterium | reverse complement strand
GATCCCCGAGTCGTACCGTGCGGCCCACGTGCTGCGAAGCGAAACCGACATGTTCGAAGGTGTCGAGTCCGCCGACAAGGACCCCCGCAAATCGTTGCACGTCGGCGATGTGCCCACACCGGAACTGGCGCCCGACGAGGTGTACGTGGCGGTGATGGCCTCGGCGATCAACTTCAACACGGTGTGGACCTCGATCTTCGAGCCCCTTCCCACGTTCGGTTTCCTCGACCGCCTGGGTCGCGAGAGCGAATGGTCCGCACGCCACGCCCAACCGTTCCACGCCCTGGGCTCGGACGCTTCCGGCGTCGTCGTCCGGGTCGGATCGGCGGTGCGCAGTTGGAAGCCGGGCGACCGGGTCACGATCCACTGCAACAGCGTCGATGACCAGTCCCCCACCTCCCACGACGACTCGATGTTGGGCGACAACCAGCGCATCTGGGGCTTCGAGACCAACTACGGCGGGCTGGCGGACCTCACCTTGGTCAAGGCGAACCAACTCATGCCCAAGCCCAAGCACCTGACCTGGGAAGAGGCCGCCTGCAACGCGTTGTGCAACTCGACCAGCTACCGGATGGTCGTCTCGCCGAATGCCGGGAACCTGCACCAGGACCAGGCGATGCTGATCTGGGGTGCGACCGGCGGTATCGGCGGTTACGCCGTGCAGTACGTGCTCAACGGCGGCGGCATCCCCGTCGGGGTCGTGTCGTCACCCGAGCGCGCGGAGCTGCTGCGCAAGATGGGTTGCGAGCACGTCATCGACCGCAAGGAGGCCGGTTACGCGTTCTGGAAGGACGAATTCCACCAGGACGAATCCGAATGGCGCCGCCTGGGCAAGGACATCCGCGAGCTGATCGGCCGTGACGTCGACATGGTGTTCGAACACCCGGGTCGATCCACGTTCGGCGCCTCGGTGTTCGTCACCGCCCGTGGCGGCAAGATCCTCACCTGTGCCGCGACGTCGGGCTACATGATCGAGTACGACAACCGGCATCTGTGGATGAAGCTCAAGAGCATCATCTCGTCGCACTTCGCCAACTACAAGGAAGCCTGGGCCGCGAACCAACTCGTGTGCGAAGGCAAGATCCAACCGTTGCTCAGCCGGGTGTACCCGCTCGACGAGGTCGGTGAAGCCACGCTCGCCGTGCACCGCAACGAGACCGAGGGCAAGGTCGGGATCCTGTGTCTGGCCCCTGAAGAGGGCCTCGGGATCGACGACCCGGAGTTTCGTGACAAGGTCGGCGAAGACAAGATCACCTTGTTCCGTTCGGTCGGCTGACACCCGAACACGTCGGAACCACCCGTATCAGAAGAAGGAACCACCCATGAGCCCGATCGCTGCAACCAACCCGAACCAGAACGACAACCTCGGCGGTGCCGAGAGCGAGACCCCCGACGCCGAAACATTCGGGTCCGACGAGTTGCTGCTGACCGAGATCGACCACGTCGCGATCGCGGTGCGTGACCTGGCCGCGGCGATCGACTTCTACCGTGACACCTTCGGCGCAACGGTGGACCACCGCGAGGTCGTCGAATCCGACGGGGTGGAAGAGGCCCTGTTGAAGGTCGCTGATTCCTATGTGCAGTTGCTCACGCCGACCCGGGACGATTCACCCGTGGCGATCTACCTCGACAAGAAGGGCGAGGGGCTGCATCACGTCGGCTACCGCGTGGATGATTGCGCGGCGGCGTTGCAGTCGGTGAAGGACCACGGCGGGCGGGTCATCGACCAGGCACCGCGACCGGGATCACGCGGCACCACCGTGGCGTTCGTCCACCCCAAGACGAGCTTCGGCACGCTGATCGAACTCGTCGAGGAATAGCCCCGACCCAACTCGAACGCGAACTTCGGGGGGTTGGGTGGGTTATTCCCACCCAACCGCCCGAAGTTGCGCTGGAATGCGCCCGACCGGGTCAGTGCACGGCGACGAGATCGACCACGAACACCAACGTCTCGTTCGGCGCGATCACGCCACCGGCGCCCTGCGCGCCGTAGCCGAGGTGCGGTGGAATGGTGAGGCGGCGCCGACCGCCGACGTTCATCCCTTGGACTCCCTGGTCCCAACCGGCGATGACCTGACCTGCACCGAGACGGAACTCGAAGGTCTCGCCACGATCCCACGACGCATCGAACTGGCGTCGGGTCGACCACGCAACACCCACGTAGTGGACCTCGACGTTCTGTCCGGCGGTCGCCGGATCACCCGAGCCGGCCTCCAGGTCCTCGACGACCAGATCGGTCGGCGCCTGCTCGTCGGGAATGGTCACATCGGGTTTCGGCATCGGGGAAGCATAGAGGATGCGCCGGGATCGACGACCCGCCGAAGAGTCCGGTGCCCGCCACCCACCAAGGGCGTGTCCTACATCTTGAGACATATGGACCACTTGTTGAGATTGCTGATAGCGTGACCGCCACCAGCGATCCCGAAGGGGCATCCATGACCGATCCGCGCTACACCCACGGCCACGCCGAATCCGTCCTGTCGTCGCATCGGTGGCGAACCGCCGCGAACTCGGCGGCCTATCTTCTGCCGCACCTGAGGCCCGGGTCGAACCTGCTCGATGTCGGTGCCGGCCCCGGAACGATCACCGCGGACTTCGCCGAGATCACCGCGCCCGGACGCGTGACCGCGCTCGAAGCGACCGACGAAGCGGTCGGCATCACCCGACAAGGCGTGGCCGACCGGTGGGTCGACAACGTCGACTTCGTCGTGGGCGACGTCCACGCGCTCGAATTCGACGACGACACCTTCGACGTGGTGCACGCCCATCAGGTCCTCCAGCACGTTGCCGATCCGGTCCGGGCGTTGCGCGAAATGCGCCGGGTCTGCAAGCCCGGGGGCATCGTCGCGGCCCGCGACAGCGACTACTCGGCGTTCACGTGGTATCCCGAGATCCCCGAGCTCGACGAATGGTTGGCGTTGTACCTGCAGGTCGCCCGATCGAACGGCGGCGAACCGGACGCCGGACGCCACCTCGTCGCATGGGCGCACGACGCCGGGTTCACCGATGTGACCGCGTCGGCGAACGCCTGGTGTTTCGCCAACCCGGGTCGAGCGAGATTCTGGGGAGCGATGTGGGCCGAACGCATCGTGCATTCCGCGATCGCTGGCCAGATCGTCGCGGACGGACTGGGGACCACCGACGACCTCGAGCGCATCTCGTCGGGTTGGCGGCGATGGGCTTCGCACCCCGACGCGATGTTCACGACGACACTCGGTGAGATCATCTGCCGCCCTTGAATCACTGCACCACGGACTTCGGCGAGCCGACGAGGCGCCTGTAGCGTTGGAAGCCGTGTCCACGGCCGATCCGACCATCGACGCGCTCATCGAGATGCGCCGAGCTCGGCGCCGAAAGCGCATCGCCCAGATCCACTGGGTCGACGCGATGTATCAGGTGTACATCACCGCGATCGTCGGCCTCGTCGTGTTGGTGTTGCTCTCCGGCGCGGCAGGTGGGTCCAAGCTCAGCCCGTCGGGCCTCGCCGACCTGCTCCGACGCGGCCCGGCGATCCTCGGGTTGATCCCGGCGTTCGCGTTCATGGCCGGCTTGCGTTCCGGGAGCCGGGGCGGGCCGCTCGCCCTGGAACAACCCGACGTTCGCCACGTACTGATGTCCGGCGCTCCCCGCGGCTATGTCCTACGCGGCCCGGCGATTCGTCAACTCCGGTCGTTCGCGTTCATCGGCATCGTCGTCGGCGGTGCCGCCGGGTTGTTCGCCCGGCATCGCCTGGGGTCGAACCCCGCCGAGCTCGTCGCGTGCGGGGCCTGCTTCGGACTCGCCTCGGTCCTGCTCGGCGCCGGAGCCGCGCTCGTCGCTGCCGGTCGACGCATCCCCCGATGGGTGGCGACACTCGTCGGCGGCATCGTCGTGGTCTGGTCGATCGCGGACATCGCCAAACGGGCACCGACCGCTCCGATGAGCTTTCTCGGGCGCATGCCGCTGTGGCCGCTGCGTCTCGACCTCCTCGCGCTCGCACCGGCCGCAGTCGGAGTCGCCCTCGCGGCCTTCGGCCTCGTCGGTATCGCCGGCCTGTCGATCGAGAATGCCGAACGGCGAACCAAGCTCGTCGGGCAGCTTCGATTCGCGGTGACCCTGCAGGACCTGCGTACCGTCCTGGTCCTCCGCCGTCAGCTCGCGCAGGAACTCCCTCGCGAGAATCCGTGGCTCGGTTCGGGGCACTACCGTCGCCCACCGAAGCGGCTGGTTTTCTCGCGGGGTCTGCGCAGTGTGCTGCGATTTCCCGCGTCACGCCTGGTGCGGCTCGTGGTGCTGGCAGTGATCGTCGGTTTTTCCGCTCGCGGAGCCCTCGACGGCGCACCGCCACTCGCCGCGCTGGCGGGGTTGGCGCTCTGGGTCGCGGGCCTCGACGCGATCGAGCCACTGGCACAGGAGACCGATCACCCGACCCGCTCCGAGAGCTACCCGATCGAGATCGGCGAGTTGCTCGTCCGGCACCTCGCCGCGCCGGCACTCGTCATGTTGATCGTGTCGGTCGTCGCAGCCGGCGTCATCGTGCTCGCCCATCCGACCGTCGATTCCCTACGGATCGCCGCGATCGCACTCGTGCCGATGGCGATGCTCGGGCTTGCCGGCGCGGCCGTGAGCGCATTGATGGGTGCCCCGTCGGTCAACGACGAGATCTCGGCGATGTTGCCACCGGAGTTCGCCGGCATGAAGAACGTGCTCCGTGCCGGATGGCCGCCGCTGGTGTCGATACTCGGCGTCGCTCCGTTCCTGGTCGTCTGGGCGTCGCATCGCTCGGGCCGGTCCCCGTGGTCGGCCGCGGCCACCGCGGCGATCGCGGGCGTCCTGGTCGCGCTGTTCGTCGCCGTCTGGGTGCGCTACCGGGATGACATCCACGACTGGTGGAAACAGTCGATGGAGGAAGCCAAGCAACAGAAGTCGTCAAAGGATGCCGCCCGACCGCAGCGCGCGTCGACGCGTGCTGCGCCCGCCCCGAACGAGTCCGACGACGACCGGCCCGACGACGAGTGGGACGAGGACGACGAGCGGGACGAAGACGATGACTGGGACGAGGAAGACGAGGAACCCGATGACGACGAGGACGATGAACCGGACCCGGAGGCCGAGGGTGACGAGGAATCGAAATGACTGACGACGACAATTCACCGGCCATCGAAGCCGTCGGGCTCACGAAGGTCTACGCGGACCTCCCCGCCCTGCATCCGCTCGACCTCACCATCGAAGCCGGTCAGTCGGTCGCGTTGATCGGCCACAACGGTTCGGGCAAGTCGACCTTCCTTCGTATGACCGCGGGCCTGCTCGAGCCGACCGGCGGCGACGTCTACATCGCCGGCTGGCCCGTCGGCGAGATCCCGGCGCGCGCCACGACGTCGTTCCTGCCCGACGACCCGGTGCTCTATGACGACCTCAGCGTCCGCGAACACGTCGAATACGTGTCTCGCCTCCACGGCGGCAACGGCTTCGACGGCTACGCACAGGATCTCGCCGAGCGCTTCAAGATCGCGGATCGCCTCGACGACCTCCCCGCCCGGTTCAGCCGCGGGCTGCGGCAGAAGACATCGCTGATCCTGGGCATCGCCCGACCATTCTCGGTGCTGCTCGTCGACGAGCCGTTCGTCGGCCTCGACGCCCCGGGAAAGAACACGCTGCTCGACGTGCTCGCCGAGGTGCACGCGGACGGCGCGGCGGTGGTCGTCGCGACCCACGACCCCGAGTTCGTCGAGCGCGTCGACCGGTCGGTCGCGTTGCGCGACGGCGAGAAGGTGTTCGACGGGAAGGCATCGGTGTCCGAGGTGCTCGCGCTCGTGTCGACCTGACACAATCAGCGCCATGACAGATGCTCCATGGCAGGGTGACGCGTGTTCACTGGTCGATGCGTTCCGCGCGGGTGATCGTTCGCCGGTCGAGGAACTCGATGCGACGCTGGCAGCGATCCAGGCAAGTGACCTGAACGCGTTCAGCCACCTGGACCCCGAACGGGCCCGTGACGCCGCCGAGCACGCTGATCTCACCAAGCCCTTCGGCGGTGTCCCCGTCGGCATCAAACAGCTCGAACCCGTCGAAGGCTGGCCCCACACCGAAGCTTCGCTGCTGTTCGCGGATCGCATCGCCGATCACACCGCAACGGGCACCGAACGTTTCCTGGAGCGTGGCGGGGTGACCCCGGTTGGTCAGACCACCGCGAGCGAGTTCGGCGGACTGAACATCTCGGTGACCAAGATCAACGGCGTCACCCACAACCCGTGGCGGCACGGCCACACCGTCGGCGGCTCGTCATCGGGATCATCGGCAGCGGTCGCTGGTGGACTCGTGTCGATCGCGTCCGGTGGTGACGGTGGCGGCTCGATCCGCATTCCGGCGGGCTATACCGGCCTGCTCGGCATGAAAGGCACGTTCGGCCGCATTCCCCGCGGCCCCCACGCGTACATGCGCCCGAACACCGTGGTGCTGGGATGCCTCGCCCGCTCGGTGCGGGACGCCGCCCGCTACTACGACGTGTGTGCCGGCCCCGACCCGGCCGATCCATCCAGCCTCCCCAACCATCCGAGCTTCGAGGCCGCGCTCGAGAGCCACGACCTGAAGGGCCTGCGCGTCGCGGTCATTCCGAGCTTCTCGGGGGTACAGCTCGAACCGGGCGTCGAGGAGAACCTGCTGGCGCACGCCGAAGCGATGATCGCCTCGACCGGAATGAAACGTGTCGAGGTGCCACTGGAGCTTCCGAACCTCGCCGCGCAGTGGATGATGGGGAACCTCGCGACCCTGCTCCCCGAGCTGAACGACCGCTGGCCGGCGTGCGCCTCGGAGATGACCGAGGAGATCGCGCTCGGGCTGTTCCTCTCGAAGTCGCTGTACAACCTCGACACCGCGGCGAAGGCCGAAGAGCAACGGGTCGCTGCCGACGACGCGATGGCCGAGGCCTTCCGGTCGTGTGACCTCATCGTGTGTTCGACGAATCCGGGGCCTGCGTTCAACGCCGAGTGGCACACCTCCAGCCCCGAACCCGAGATCATCAAGGCCATCAAGGGTTCGAAACTGGGTCGTGGCGCGCTGCGGGGCGTGCTGGGCGGCGTCCGATTCGCGACCGCCGCGGTGCAGAGCCTCCCGAACTCGCTGATCGACGTCGCCAATCGGAGGTTTCCCGATTTCGTGGCGATGGGGGGTCTGACGATTCTCGCCAACCTCTATGGCAACCCGGCGGTGTCGATCCCGGCGGGGACGGTGAACGGCCTGCCCGTGGGCATGCAGGTGATGGCACGCCACCACGAGGACAGCTTGCTGTTCGACGTGGCGCGTTCGGTCGAGGTGAACAACCCGTGGCCGCTCGTTGCCCCGTCGGCTGCGGCGGCCACGGCGGCAGCGGCGACCGACGCGGTCTGAGCCGCACCCCGCTCGCCGTTGCGCACGGCACGCCCCAAAACCGTTCTTTGCACGCGCGGGCGCTTCACAAGCGATCTGGCGTTCAAAGAACGAGGTGGCGCAGGGCGACGCACGCCGCACCCACGAGCGGTCCATCCGCGCCGAGCCCGACCGGCACGATCCGCGCGCCGCGCGCGTAACCGATCGTCGCGACGCGTGCGAGTGCGGCATTGGCGGCCTCGAAGAAGTCTGCACCGTAGCCGAGTGCGACCGAGCCGCCCACGCACGCCAGACGCAGATCACACGCGACGACGAGCGACGCGACGGCCCGTCCGACGAGTGTGCCGGTGCGCCGACGCGTCGCCGAATCGGCGTCCGCCGGCGGCCGATCGGTGATCGCCGCGATCGCCGTCCCCGAAGCCTCGGCTTCCAGGCACCCCCGGCTTCCACAGGCGCAACGGCGACCGTCGGGAACGACCACGACATGGCCGATGTGGCCGGCGTTGCCACTCGCGCCGTCGAGCATGTCGCCGTCGACGACGAGCCCGCCGCCAACGCCGGTCGACACCACCATCGCAACGTAGTTGCGCTCGCCGCGTGCAGCCCCGAACCGGCCTTCACCCAAGGCCAACGCCTTCGCGTCGTTGTCGACCGCGCACGGCAAGCCGTACCGATCCTGGAGTCGCGCCCGGAGCGGAAACTCCCGCCATACCGGGATGTTGAGCGGCGACACGGTGACACCCGCCGGTGCCATCGGACCCCCACACCCCACACCGATGGCAGCCGGATCCGCACCATTCGCGGCACGGTGATCGGACAACGTCGCATCGACGATTCCACAGAGCGTGGCGAACAACTCGTCGGCATCCGCACCTTCGGTTCGGCCCCGATGCCGCCCGAGAAGCATTCCTTGTCCGGCGAACACCGCCGACTCGATTTTGGTACCCCCGATGTCGATCGCGACGACGGGTGCCGCGCCTTCGGCGTCCATCAGCTGCACGGTACTCACCAACACGGTTCACCGACGCGATCCATTGACAAGGTCTGCGATTTCCAGGCGTCGCGCTGGATTCGCCGCGATCCGATCACCGACAGCCATACCACGCGCGGAGTTCCACACCTGCAGAACACTCGAGGCTGTCGGGCCGGGGGTAAACCTTTCTGGGTGGTCGTGCGTCGGAACAATGAACGGGGTTCCGACGAACCTCGGACAGCGGAGGAGACGGTGACGAGCGTGCCCGTGCCGGTCGACCACAATCCATCGGAACGACCCGAGACGCTCGTTGCCGCCGCCAGCGGTCAGTTGCACGCGAAGACCACCGTGCACGATGCCACGGCCGCGAGGGAAGACCCCGCGGCGCGCGTCCGCTCGTTTGCCGAAACCGACTACCGCCGTGTCGTCGCGGCACTCGCCGCCTGGACGGGTTCATTCGCCGAGGCCCAGGACGCAGTGGACGAAGCCCTCGCCCGCTCCTGGGAGCGGCTCGACCGCGGCAAAGCAATCGACAACCTCGCGGCGTTCGTCACGACGTGCGCGATGAACCGACTGCGCTCGACAAGCCGTCGTCGAGCCGTCTTCCTCGCCAAGCGTCACCTGCTCTTCGCGACCGACCGGACCGAACCGGATGAAACCATCGAACGTCGCCTGACCTGACACGGGCACTCGAATCGTTGTCGTCTCGACAGCGCCAGATCGTCGCGTTGCGCTATGGCGCCGATCTGACCGTCGATGAAGTCGCGCAACGCCTCCACGTCGCACCCGGCACGGTCAAAGCCACGCTGCACCGCGCACGAAAGGCCCTCGCCGACCAACTCACCTCCCGGGATGAAGGAGCCGAGACATGATCGATTCGCACGATCCGGTCGACGTCGATTCGTCAACGCCCGATCCACTCGATGCCTTGATCGCCGACATGGCCCATGCAATGCCCCCCATCGCCGGCGATTCGCTGATCGGTCGGGTGCGGACCCGCATCGACGTCCGTGCCCGCCGACGCCGACGCACCGTGCGAACGGTGGTCTCGGTCGCATCGATCGCGGCCATCGTCGCGGCCGTCGGCCTGCTCGCATCAGCGTCGCATTCGCCGACCTCGCAGGTGAGCGCAATCTTCAGCGAAGACGTAGCACCAGGAAACCTCGTCGTTGTCCCAGCATCGGATCTGCGTGATGGCCAGACGGTGCAGGCGACGGCTTACGGCTTCGACACCGGTACGAACGTTCAGTTTCTCGACTGCATCGACGGCCCCGGAGGTGCGTCCCAAGGGACGTCCGACATGGCCCCAGCATGGCTGTGCCGCCCCCCGACCCGGGCGACCGCACACGCGCTCACCGATACGCCCGGAAACGGGTCGACCGACGGGCTCACCCGAGCGACCGCGTCGCTGACGCTCACGACATCGGCGAGCGACTTCACCGTTCAGGTCCGCGCGAACGGAACCATCACGGGCCACGGGGCGCCCACGGGTGGGGCGGGCATGATGCAAGGACTCTGTGGGTCGCGTATCGGCGGGACGACCGCACGGTCAGGACCGCCCGCGCCACCGGTGGTGTGTCGGGTCATCGCGGTCGGCACCCGAAACGGCCGAACCGGGGTATTCGTCGGTGAGCCACTGCGTTTCATCGGAGCGACGAGCACTGGCACCCCGGGCACATCATCGTCCGCGCCCGCGACGACGCCGGCGTCAGGCGCGCCATCGGTCTGTTCGGCGTCGCCCGACCACGCATCGTTGCGCGTCACGAACATCCAGAGCGACGGTGTTCAGCGGGGGGTCGACTCGAAGTCCATCACCGGCGCCCCCGCGACCGAACTGTTCGAGAAGTTGTGTTCGATCCGAAGCACCGCTCCCGATGCCAAAGACCTTCGCCTGACGAATTGTCCGACGGCGTCGCCCAAGCTCGACGTCGCTTTCGTCACGTTCACCGATCAAGGCCGACCCGTGACGGTGATCGAAGCTGCCGTTGCCGGGTGCGCCTACTGGGGATCCGCCGAGTTGGGCCAGGTCTCAGGCCTCGGCGTGGAGCTTCCCACGTATCGGGCAGGCATCACAGCGATCGGCGCCGCCTTCGACGTCGATCTCACACAACTCCTCGCCGGCCAGCCCACCGCCGACTCGCCGACGCCGACAACCGTTTCGGGCGGCTGACCTTGTTGCCACGTTGGACCCACGTGCGGCACCGATAGATTCGGCGCTATCGACCCGGCGCGAACCGGGAGCGAGGAGCACCGACGCCCATGGACCGACCGGGCGAGTCGACCGATCCGACCGAGCCGAAGGCCGAAGCCCCGAGGAGCGGACCGCGTGCGGTCAGCCGTGGCAACGGGATCCTCGCCGGCATCGGCGCGGCCGTGGTCGCGCTTGCCGCGTCCGAAGTCGTCGCGGGGCTTTCGCGTGCCGCCCCCTCGCTGTTACTCGGCGTTGGCGACGCGGTCATCGATGCCACTCCCGGATGGTTGGATCGAGCCGCGATCGACCGACTGGGTCACAGTGACAAGTCCGCGCTCATCATCGGAATCGCGTGCATCTCGCTCATCGCGGGCGCGGCCCTCGGCAACCTTGCCCGCAAGCACCTGATCGCCGCGGCGAGCGGGTTCATCGCTTTCGCCGTGTGCGGCGTGGTCGCAACGGCCACTCGACCCGACAATTCGGTCCTCGGGGCGGTCATCGTCGGCGCGATCGGCGCGGCCGCCGGGATCATCGCGCTTCGGTCCCTGCTCGGCGTTGCCACTCGCCAGAGCCACGGTGCACCCGCGGAAATCTCGCAGTCGCGGCGACGGTTTCTCGTGAGTGCGGGCGGCACACTCGTCATCGGTGTCCTCGCGGGTGTGGGCGGATGGATCCTGTCGGGCCGTGAGCGGATCGACGACATCCGGCGCACGATCCGGCTACCCCGACCGTTTCGAAGCGCCGCGCCAGTGCCCGCCGGCGCGGATCTGCACATCGACGGGCTTTCTCCGGTGCACGTTCCGAACTCCGGGTTCTACCGGGTCGACACCGCGCTCCAGACTCCGGCGATCGATCCGGACCTTTGGCGCCTCGAGGTGCGAGGACTGGTCGATCGGCCGTTCTCGCTGACGTACGAGGAGCTGATGGCACTCCCCCAGATCGAAGCCGATGTGACGCTCGCATGCGTCTCGAACGATGTCGGGGGCAATCTCGTCGGCAACGCCCGTTGGCAAGGCGTGCCACTCCGTGGGTTGCTCGAGCGCGCCGGGGTGCAACCGGCCGGGGTGCAGGTGGTGGGTCATTCGGTCGACGGCTTCACCGCCGGGTTCCCGGCGAAGTTGGCGACCCGGATCGACAATGCGATGGTCGCGGTGGGCATGAACGGGGTACCGCTGCCGGTCGAGCACGGCTTTCCCGCACGACTGTTGGTTCCCGGCCTCTACGGGTACGTGTCGGCGACGAAATGGTTGAGCGCGATCGAACTCGCCGGCTGGGATGTCGACGGGTACTGGATCCCACGCGGCTGGTCGAAGAACGGGCCGATCAAGACCCAGTCCCGCATCGACGTGCCCGCCGACGGCGCCACCGTCCGGGCCGGCCACATCGCGATCGCCGGGGTCGCCTGGGCTCCGACGCGAGGGATTGAAAAGGTCGAGGTGAGCATCGACAGCGGACCGTGGCAGACCGCGACGCTCGCCGATTCACTCGGCGAAGACTCGTGGCGCCAATGGCATCTCGCGTGGGACGCGAGTCCCGGCACGCACACGGTCAGTGCCCGGGCGACCGACGGGACAGGCGTGACCCAAACCGCCACGGTTACTCCTCCCGCTCCCGACGGCGCTACCGGCTACCCGAGCATCCAGATCACCGTTCGACGCTGACGGCAATGCCGTTGTGGCGGAGACCGATCCGGTTCTCCGAGTGGCCCCTAATCTCACTGATGCCCATGACGTGGCGACACAAGGAGGCGACGATGTTGCTCGAAGGTTCCAAGGTGCTCATCACCGGCGTGTTGACCCGCGACTCGATCGCGACCTCGGTCGCCCGCATCGCGCAGCAACAAGGCGCGGAGGTGATCCTCACGTCGTTCGGCCGGGCCAAGCGTCTCACTGAACGGATCGTCCGGCACCTCGAGCGACCGGCCGAAGTCCTCGAGCTCGATGTCAGCAAACCCGACGATTTCGTTGCACTCGCCACCCAGGTGGAACAGCGTTGGGGCACGCTCGACGGTGTCCTGCACGCCGTTGCATTCGCTCCGGAATCGTGCCTCGGCAACGGTGTGCTCACCGCACCATGGGAGGACGTCGCGACCGCGATGGAGATCTCGGCGTACTCGCTGGCCCCGCTGGCCCGGCACCTGTCGCCGCTCATGCCGCCGGGAAGCGCGATCGTCGGACTCGATTTCGACGGCAGCCGCGCGTACCCCATGTACGACTGGATGGGCGTCGCGAAGGCAGCGCTGGAAGCGACCGCTCGGTACGTCGCCCGTGATCTCGGACCCAAGGGGATCCGGGTGAACCTCGTTTCTGCCGGTCCACTTCGCACGCTGGCGGCCCGGTCCATCCCGGGCTTCGACGAGTTCGAACGGGCCTGGGCTTCACGCGCACCGCTCGGGTGGGATGTCGGTGACCCTGAACCCGCTGCGAGGGCTTGCGTCGCCCTGCTCTCGGACTGGTTCGGTGCGACAACCGGCGAGATCGTCCGCGTCGACGGCGGATTCCACGCGGTCGCGATCGACCGCCCCACCGCCTGACGGCACCGACACCTTGGTCGGTCACGGCCACCTCCGCCCAGCGCGTAGGTTGGTCGCATGCTCGCCTGGATGGACTTGGAGATGACCGGCCTCGACCCGAACGAGAACGTCATCGTCGAGATCGCCACGATCATCACCGACGACGACCTCGAGATCATCGCCGAAGGCCCCGACCTGGTGATCCACCAACCCGACTCCGAGTTGGCCAAGATGGACGAGTTCGTCGTGAAGATGCACGCCAAGAGCGGGCTCACCGACCAGATCCGTGCGTCGACGATCTCGCTCGCCGATGCCAACGCACAGACGCTCGATTTCCTCCGCGCCCACATCGACGAGCCGGGCACCGTGCCCCTGTGCGGCAACTCGATCGGAACCGACCGCCGGTTTCTGGCGGCGTGGCTCCCCGACATCGAGAACTTCCTGCACTACCGATCCGTCGACGTCTCCTCCGTCAAGGAACTCACCCGGCGGTGGTACCCGGGATTGCTCTCGACGATTCCCCCGAAACACGGCACCCACCGGGCGCTCGACGACATCCGCGAGAGCATCGCAGAACTCCGCCAGTATCGCCGGCTCGTCTTCCGGGAACCCGCCGACACGCCGGCTACCTGAGCCATCGCCCTGTCTCCGGATGTGACCCCGGTGACAGGTGGCGATATGCGGATTCGCCGGCCACACCGGTACCCTTGAGGGCCTCGTGGCGACGGCGCCACAGATGCTCACCATGACCGACTCGACCGACAAGGAACCCGTTCCCGCGGCGGCATCGAGGCCGCGGCCTCGCTTCGATCCGCGTCGCGCGCTGCTGTTGTGCCTCGGTGCGTTCGTGATCGTCCTGCTGTTCGCGGCCGTCATGGCGTTCTTCGTCGACGACGGGTCACAGAGCACCTCGAAGGGCCCGACCGCGTCGATCGACGGCGGAACGATCAAGCTCGGAGCCGACGACTCCACGTTCACCGCGACGACCCTCCCACCGACCGGCCTGGTCACCATGGACGGTACCGTCACCAGTCTCGACGCGGTGGTCGGGGGCAAGCCGACGGTGATCAACATGTTCTCGTCATCGTGCACGGCGTGCCGAACCGAGATGCCCGCCCTGGAGAAGATGCATCGATCGATCGGCGACAAGGTCCGGTTCGTCGGCGTGAATCTCGGCGATTCCCAAGGTGGTACCGCGGACTTCGTCAAGCAGACGGGCGTGACCTACACAATCGTCCGAGACCCCCAGCAGCGGCTCGTCACCCCCTTGAACATCACGGCGCAGCCGATGACCTTGTGGGTCGACGCAAAGGGACGCATCACCGGTCATCGCTACGGCGCGCTGACCACCACCGAGATGCGCCTGGCCATGAAGGACTACCTGGGCATCGACCTGCCCGCGGGGTGACGGCGACCGTGGCCGTCACCGAGCTGCAATGATCGATGCGCCGATCGCCGTCGCCTTCGGGGCGGGCATGCTCGCGACGGTGAACCCGTGCGGGTTCGTCATGCTCCCCGCCTACCTGTCGTACTTCCTCGGCGGGACCGGATCGATCGACACCGACGCTCCCCGCATCGGCGCGGGGCGGGCGATCGCGGTCGGCGCGGTGGTGTCGGCGGGGTTCATGTCGTTGTTCGCGCTGGCCGGCGCGCTCCTCAGCTGGGGGTCGGTGAGCGTCTATGCGATCGCACCCTGGTTGACGCTCGTCATCTCCGTCGCCCTGGTCGCGGTCGGTGTTGCCATGTTGATCGGGTGGGAACCGTCGTTCTCGGTGCCTCGCCTGGAGAAGGGTGGCAAGGACCGGACACTGTCCTCGATGTTCCTGTTCGGGGTGAGTTACGCGGTCGCTTCGCTGGGTTGCACACTCCCGGTGTTCGTCGCGACGGTCTCGGGCACGATCCGCCGGCACAACGTCGCGTCGGGGCTGCTGGTGTACGTGGCATACGGCCTGGGAATGGCCGTGGTGATGATGGCGCTCACCGTTGCGATCGCCGGGGCACGGGTGTCACTCGTCCACGGTCTGCGCGGGATCATGCCCTATGTGTCGCGCATCGCAGGCGCGCTCGTGCTCGCGGCCGGGGTGTACATCGGCTGGTACGGACTCGTCGAGTTGCGCAACCTGCACGGGACGTCCTCGGTGACCGGTGGTCGCAGCGTGAGCACGGTGACGGGCTGGTCCGGTTCGATCGCGAACTGGGTGGACGGGGTCGGTGCCGTGCGAATCGGTCTCGTGCTCGGTCTGGCCATCACGGTCGCGCTGTTCGTGTCGCTGCTCCGGGCACCGCGGGAGTCCGAGGACTGACGTCGGCGTCACGCTCGGGATCAGCGAATCGACGCGCTCAGATCCACTTCTTGTGGCGGAACCACCAGAGCTGCAACAAGGTGGTCCCGAGGATCAGACCCCAGGAGTACGCGTAGCCGTAGCGCCAGTGCAGCTCGGGTATGTCGACGAAGTTCTGGCCGTACAACCCGACGATGAAGGTGGGAACCAGCAGGATCGATGCGGCAGCCGTCAGGCGCTTCATCACTTCGTTCTGGTCGTTCGCGACCTCGGCCTGGACGTAGTCCCGGACGCCGCCGACGAGTTCCCGGGCGGTTTCGAGCGCGTCACCCGCACGCAACAACTTGTCGTACACGTCGCCGAATTCGAGTTCGAGTTCGTGGGGGAACAGCGTCCCGTCGGCAATTTCGACCCGGCCGTCCACGACGCGCCGAACCGCGTCACGGGTCGGCGTGACGATTCTCCGCAGATGCAACAGATCATGGCGGAACCGGGAGATCTCCCGGTGGATCGATCGAAGGTCATCGGTCGTCTCCACGGTGTCCTCGAGGTCGTCGATCCGATCGACGAGTTCATCGGCGAGATCGAGGAAGGCTTCGGCGACGTCGTCGGCGATGACGCGTGCGACCTTGCCGGGCACGACCACCTCGCCGCGGCCGAACATGTCGACGAGGTCCGAGATGTCATAGGGGTCCGGGCTCGCCTGTTTCGTCGGTCCGATGTCGGGCGTCTTGCGAACGACGATGACCTTGGTCGACGACATGAGCACGTCGATCTCCTGATGGACGACATCCGAGCCGTTGTCGACCAACAACGGCAACAGGAATATCGCGAGCACGATGTCGCTCCGTACCCGGAACCCCGGGCGTGGAAGATCTTCTCGGGCAGGCGGCGCACAGATGAGCCGGAGTGTTTCTTCGTCGAGCACGTCGCCCCACGCGGCGCGGACCGTCTCCTCGTCGGGGTCGAGCAGGTCGCTCCAGTTCATCGTCGCCGCCCGGTCGTTCGCCACGTCGACGACCCTACGTCGTCGGCGAAGTGGCGTCGCGCACTACTTGATCTCGAACCGCAGCCCGTAGACCTTTTCGAGCCCGGGGATGCACGCCGCGTTCTTCGGGCATTCGGGCGGCCCACCGAGCGTGAGCGTCCCGGACACCTTCGCCAGATCAGAGATCGATGCGAGGTCGTGTTTCTTCGCGGTCGCGGGCGTCACGACGAAGACGTTCACGTCGGACACGTCGCTGGCCTTGCGGATGTTCAGCGACGCGGGCAACGCCTTGGTCAACTCGGCCACGACCGTGTCGACGTCACTGGACGGCTCCGCCTTCGCGTCGAGGTAGGCGAGCAGGCTGTAGGTGAACTCGGGCATCAGGTCGATGTCGCCCTTTTCCATCATGGGCATCGTCACCTGGCGTGCGCCGACCGCGTCCTTGAAGGTCACGGTCATGCCGGCCGCCTGCAGCGCTCCCGCGTAGACCTGTCCGACGATCTCGGATTCGGCGAAGTTCGCGGAGCCCACGGTGATCGTGCCGGTCGCTTTGAGCGACCCG
>JAFDWI010000267.1 GCA_018268545.1 Actinomycetota bacterium | reverse complement strand
TTCCTCGCACGTCTGGTACACGGGGTAGTAGAGCCGGTGGTTCAGCTCGTACTGCTCCATGAGCGGCGTGATGCGGATCATCGCGACCGAGGGATGTTCGGCGAGCTCGCGGATGCGGGCGCAGTTCGCACGCACCTTGGCGGCCTTCTCGATCGTCGGACCGACGAGGAAACGACCCGGGTGCTCATCGGCGATCACGCAGCAGTCCTCGGGCGGGATCTCGCCTCGTTTGCGGGCACTCGCCGCCGGTTTCATGCCGCACACCAACACGCCCATGTCGACCCCCGCGGCGTCCATCGCGCCGAGGGTCGCCTCGAAAGGCTGTGCGTCGGTGACCGCGGACCCGAACATCTCGTGCACCCCGGCGGTCGAGGCCTTCGCCCCGAACGTGGCGGCGAAATGCTCAGGGAACACGTTGACCCAGCCGTCCAGAATCATGACGGGGACGCTAGTCCGCGAATCGCGAAGAAACCTGACACGCGCGTCAGAAACGCGCGTAAGCTGGGGACATGGCCGAGCTCGACTTCCGACCCTTCGACGCCGACAACCACTACTACGAGGCGCCTGACGCGTTCACCCGCCACATCGACCCGAAGATGGCCAAGCGCGCCATGCAGTGGGCCGATATCGACGGCAAGCGGCGACTGCTCGTGGGCGGCAAGGTCAACAAGTTCATCCCGAACCCGCTGTTCGACCCGATCGCCAAGCCGGGCAGCCTCGAGGACTACTTCCGGGGTCGCAACACCAAGGGCCAGGACCTGGCCACCATGTTCGGCGACCTCGATCCACTCGGGGATCACCCCGGTTACCAGAACCGTGATGCGCGGGTTCGGCTCCTCGACGAACAAGGGCTCGAAGGGGCGCTGCTGTTTCCAACGCTCGGGGTCGGGATGCAGGAGGCGCTTCGCCGCGACCCGGAGGCGCTGCACGCCGCATTCGACGCCTTCAACCGCTGGCTGGACGACGACTGGGGATACGACCGGGGTGACGGCCGGCTGTACGCGGCACCCATGATCGCCTTCACCGACGTCGATCGGGCCGCTGCCGAGGTCACCCGAGTCCTCGAAGCCGGGGCCAAGGTGCTGGTCACCGTGCCCGGCCCGATCCCCGAGGGCGACGGGTTCGTCTCGCCGGGGCACCCCAAGTTCGACCCGGTGTGGTCGCTGCTGCACGATTCGGGTGTGGTGCTCGTGTTCCACGCGGGCCTGTCGGGCATCGCCGGTTACGGCAGGTTGTGGGGGACCGGGGCGCCCAAGGCCGCGGGCGGGTTCGAGGGTTTCAAACATGCGACGTTCCCGATGGTCGCCTTCCAGGACCGGGCGATCTCGGACACCTTGTGTGCGTTGCTGTGCCACGGCGTGTTCGACCGGTACCCGAACGTGCGGGTCGCCTCCATCGAGAACGGCGCAATGTGGGTGCCTGACCTGTTGCGCAATCTGAAGGACGGCTACGGCAAGATGCCGTTCACCTTCGGCACCGATCCTGTGGAACGGTTCCGGTCGAACGTGTGGGTCGCGCCCTACTACGAGGACGACATGGACGTGTTGCGCGACGCGGTCGGGATCGACCATCTGTTGTTCGGGTCGGACTTTCCCCACGCGGAGGGCCTTCCCGACCCGCTGCTGTACGTCAAGGACATCCCGACCTACGACGCCGATGAAACCCGCAAGGTCATGCACGACAACGTCCACGACCTGATCACCCCCCGCCCCACCTGATCACCCGGTCGTTGGCAAACCCGTCGCCGTCCACCCGCAGTTCCGCCCGCCCCGATCTCCGTCTTTCCGCCCAGCGACCGTTCCGCCCAGGTCCCCTTCCGGTCCCGATCCGTACTTTGCACGCAAAAGCGCCGTGGGCATGCACAAGCGTGCAAAGTACGGATCGGTGGGGGGCGGAAACCCGGGTCAGCTCCAGGCCTCGGCGAGCCCGCGGATCGCCTCAGGTGCCTCGCCGGTGCGTTGCCACGGTGCCACGATGATCCGGTCGACGCCGAGTGCTTCCCACGCGGCGAGATCGTCGGGCCGGCGTGCGTCGGCGCCGAGGGTGACCGGCGTCGTGCCCGGTTCGTGACCGAGCTCGGCCTCCAGCGCGCGGAACCGCCTGATGAGCGCTCGAGCCTCGTCGAGGTCGTGGTCCATGGCGATCCATCCGTCACCGAGCAGAATCGCCCGACGCATCGCCGCCTGGGACTCGCCGCCGACGAGGATCGGGGGGCCACCGGCCTGGACGGGTTTGGGCGCGAACCCGACCGGGTCGAATCGGTAGAACTCGCCGTCGGCGGCGACCGTGTCATCGGTCCACAACCGACGGGTGAGCGCTATTGCCTCGTCGAGGCGGCGGCCCCGGGTGGTCGGGTCGAGGCCTGCCGCGAGCCACTCGTTGGCCAGCCAACCGGCGCCCACCCCGGCGATCGCGCGTCCCTGTGACAGCACGTCGAGCGTTGCGAACCCGCGAGCCCCGACGAAGGGATGGCGAATCGCGAGCAGGTAGACGAACGTGCCCAGGTTGATGCGAGTGGTTCGGGCCGCGAGCGAGGCGAGGAGTGCGAACGCATCGAACACGGGGGCGGTGTGTGGAATCGGCGGGTGGTCCTCGCCGGTCCGGAGTGCACCTGTCATCTGCGCCGGCAGCACCAGGTGTTCGGACACCCACACCGACTCGTAGCCGAGCTCATCGGCGAGGACGGCCATCTCCGCGAATTGATCCGGCCGTAGTCGAGCGAGGGGGATTCCGATCTTCATCAGGTCCGTTGTAGCCGCCCGCCGCTGCCGCCGTCCGCTGTGCCCGTCCGTTGTGCCCGTCCGTTGTGCCCGTCCGTTGTGCCCGCCCGCCGTAGCCCCGTCCCACCTCGCGCCCTTTCCCGAAATTCGGACCGTTGACCGCGTATGGTGCAGGCAACGGTCCGAATTTCGCAAAGCGGAGGGGGAGGGGGCGGTTGGTGGCACATGCCCCCTCGAAAAGGTGACATGATTGTTAGATATGTCGTCGCCTGCGTCGGGCCCGGGATCCTCCAGCATCGCCATCGGGGAAGAGCGGGTCGCGCTCGCCGAGGCCGCTCGTCGCTTCGTCGTCGAACAGTGTCCGTCCTCGGTGGTTCGTCACGCCGTCGAGACCGGCGAGCGAGGGTTTCCGCCGTTCGCGAAGTCGATGGGCGACCTCGGGTGGTTCGGGTTGCACCTACCCGAATCGTGCGGCGGGCAGGGCTACGGGTGTGCCGAAGCGGTGATCGTGGCCGAGGAATTTGCTCGGGCGCCGGCGCCTGGCCCGATGCTCTCGACGTTGGCCGCCGGGTTCCTGCTGCGGATCACCGCGGCTACGGCGACCGAGGCGCCTACATCTGGTTCGCCTGCGTCTGGTTCGGTTGGGTCCGAGGTGGCTGCGCGAGATGTGGCTCTGAGCGAGGTGGCTGTGCGCGGTTCGGTGGTGCCTCGGGCGACGACGACCGGCTCGAGCAGCGTGACATCTCGACCCGGTTCTGGACTCGACGACCGGCTTGGGCGGATCGCCAGGGGAGAGGCGTCGGTGGCGATCGCGCTCGATCCGATGCGGGTTGTTCACAACGTCGACGGGAACACCCGAGCGGTGACCGCCACCGCCGATCCCGACGATGGTCAAGGTGCAGGTGCCGACTCCGCACTCGATGAATTGGTCCGGGCCGCCGACGCATCCGACCCCGCCGATCAGAGGGTGGACGAGCCGACTCGGATGGCTTCGAGGGTCACCTGGGGAGCCGTAGCCGGCGCAGGTGGGGTCGACGCGGTGATCGTTCCGATCCCTGGCGACGGTGACGACGGCGACCGTGGCGGCATCGGTCCGGGCGTCGAACACTGGTATCTGTTCGACGCGAACATGCTGACGACGCGGACCATCGACCCGCTGGATCTGACCCGTTCGATTGCTGAAGTGACATCGGAAACCGAGACGCTCGCACTCGGCCGACACCTCGCAGGCATCGACCGTGCCATCGTCGAGGCAGCGATGGCGACCTTCGCAGCCGCCGAATGTGCCGGCATCGCCTCGTGGTGCGTCGAGACCGCCGCTGCCTACGCCGCCGAGCGCCATCAGTTCGGACGACCGATCGGGCAGTTCCAAGCCGTCAAGCATCGCTGTGCTGACATGCTCGTCGCGGCCGAAGCGACCCGGGCCGTCGCCTGGGACGCTGCTGCCGCAGCCGACGCCTACGTCGCGCTGCTCGATCGGCGCGATTCCGCCGACGGCGAACTACGCCACGGCCTCGAGGCGCCGCGTGACGACGCCGGGTTGAGTGGCGATACTCGGTTCCCTGACGGCGTCGAGATGCGCGGTGACGGCGAGAGACGCGGTGACGTCCCGTCGCGCGGTGACATCGATCCAGACCATGACGGCGGTCCAGACCACGACGCCGAGTTGCGCGGTGAGGGCGGTCCAGACCATGAGGCTGGGTTGAGCGGCGACGCCGAGTCGCGTGGTCACGCCGGTTTGGACCGTGAAGCGGGGTTGCGCGGTGGCGTCGGTTCAGACCACGACAACGGGTCGCGTGGCGACGCCGAGTCGCGTGGTGGCGGTCCAGACCACGACTCCGAGTCGCGCGATTGCGTCGGTTCAGACCACGACGACGAGTTGCGCGGTGATGAAGGTCCAGATCGGGACGCCGGTCCAGGACGCGGTTACGGTCCGGACCTGGACGCGAGGACCGGAACCGATCCGGATCCCGAAGAGATCGCTGCCGCTGATCGACTTGCGGCGATCGAGACCGCGCGAGTCGAGTGGATCCTGGCAGCCGCCTCGGCGGCGGTCGTCGCCCTCGATTCGGCGGTTCGGGTCGCCGAGGACTGCATCCAGGTGCTCGGAGGCATCGGGTTCACCTGGGAGCACGACGCGCACCTGCATCTGCGCCGGGCAGTCGCATTGCGCCAGCAGTTGGGGGGCACGGCCCGGTGGCGCCGGCAACTGGCCTCGACGGCACTGGCGGGAGCGCGGCGGCGATTGCGGGTCGAGGTGCCCGTCGGGGCCGAGGATCGCCGTGCGGCGATCGGCGCCGAGGCCGACGAGCTCGCCGGGCTGCACGGCCCTGAGCGCCGCGCACGCCTGGTCGAGTCGGGGTGGCTCGTCCCGCATTGGCCGGAACCGTGGGGCATCGACGCCGATGCGATCACCCAGTTGCTGATCGACGAAGAACTCCGGCGAGTCAAGGTGCGCCGCCCCCACCTGCAGGTCGGCGCCTGGGCGGCGCCGACGATCGCCGCGCACGGCACGCCCGAGCAGCAACAGCGGTGGGTGCGCCCGACCTTGTTGGGCGAGATCAGTTGGTGTCAGCTCTTCAGCGAGCCCGAGGCCGGATCGGACCTCGCCGGTCTGCGAACTCGAGCGACGAAGGTCGACGGCGGCTGGTCGGTCACCGGGCAGAAGGTGTGGACGACGATGGCTGCGCAGGCCGACTGGGGGATCTGCCTGGTCCGCACGAATCCCCGCGCGCCGAAGCACGCGGGGATCACGTACCTGATCGTCGACATGAAATCGCCGGGCATCGACGTGCGACCGTTGCGGGAGATGACGGGCCTGGAGATGTTCAACGAGGTGTTCTTCGACGACGTGTTCGTCCCCGACGACTGTGTGATCGGCGAGGTCGACGGTGGTTGGGCGTTGGCTCGCACGACGCTCGGGAACGAACGGGTGGCGATGGGGTCCGGATCGTCGTTCGGCGGCGGTGTCGAGAACCTGCTCGACCTCGTCCGTCGCCACGTGGCCGAACCTCCCACCTCGCCCGAACTTCGGCCAAACAGGGTCGTTGGGCGTGCTTCATTGGCCGAAGTTCGTCTGGAGTGGGTCGATTCGACGGCCGGCGTCGATCCGGTGGTGCTCGACCGGGTCGGCGCGCTGGTGGCCGAAGCCCATGCTGTCGCCACGTTGGGGGCACGCTCGACGTTGCGGTCGGTGTCGGGCGCCCGGCCGGGGCCGGAAGCGTCGGTCCGCAAGCTGCTCGGGGTCGAACACGACCAGCGGGTCCAGGAGTTCGGCCTCGACCTGCTCGGTCCGGCCGGCGCCGCCATCGAGGGCGACGCGCCAACCTGGACGTTCGGCTTCCTCGCGAATCGGTGCCTGACCATCGCCGGTGGGACCAGCGAGATCCAACGCAACGTGATCGGCGAGCGCCTGCTCGGCCTGCCCCGTGATGTCGAACCTGCCACCGAGTCGGAACCGAGGTCACTGCGATGACCGGGCCGCACGGCATGGTCGCAGACCGCCCCACCGACCCACCGGGCGCGGCGGGTGGGGGCATGGGGCCGAGGGGATCGCACCACGCGTTGTCGGGGCCGGCGCCCGGGTCACGGGGTGTGGCGCGTGGGGTCGCTGCACCGATGGGGTCATATCACGGGTGTGCGGGGTTGGTTGCCGACGCACGGGGCGTTGCGGGTGGGGGCATGGGGCCGAGGGGATCGCACCA
>JAFDWI010000266.1 GCA_018268545.1 Actinomycetota bacterium | reverse complement strand
TGGGAGCCATGTCGACAATTCGGTCGAGGTGGGAAGCCGGTGCAACAAACCCCAGTAGGTGATCAGCACATCGGTGCGAGCCTTGGTGTTGGTGATGTTCTCGTTCGATTCGGAGAACCCGACCATCACCTGACCCCGGTTCATCGCACCGCTCGTGAGCTGCTGGGTCCAGAAGGCTTCACCACCGGGGTCGGCGGCGCGGCCGAGCACGTTCTGGTAGAGTAGATCGACGTACTGGGTGTTGGTCAACGATCCGTAGCGGCTGATGAACTCCGGCGATTGCGCGAAGTAGTTGGCAACACCCCAGAGCGTCCAACCGTTGTTGATCGCCCCCCACCAGAAGTTCATTCCCGATGCGTCCGGGTCACGTAGGAAGAACGCCCGGTACAGCCGGGTGATCGCGCCCGTCGTCGACTGGTAGCCGGTGCCTTGGATCTGCTGGGAGAGCCACGCGGTCGGACTCATCGAGTTCTGCGCGGCGACGCTGTAGAACAGATTCAGGTTCGACGGTGGACCCGCGTAGAGGTCCTGCCAGGAATCGAGCACGAAATCGGTCGCGTTGCTGTGTGGGCCGAAACGGATCTGTGCCTGGATCCAGTTCGATTGCGCGGAGATCCGGGTGTACACACCGGGGGCGCCCTCCGCGCAGCCGTCACCCCAACTGGTGATGCCGACCTCCACCCACCGGCCGCCTTGGGAAACCAGCAGCGGCCCACCGCTGTCGCCGTCGCACGTGTCGACGGACTTGTACGGCGATTGGCCCGCGCAGATCATCTGGCCGGTGATCTGCGAGAAGTACCCGGCCTCCGCGCACGTCGTGTTCGAGATGATCGGCACGGTCGCCTGGTTCAGGCTCGTCGGATAGTTCCCGGCTCCCGCGGCGAGGTCACCCCAGCCGGTGACGGTCGCCTGCGTACCGGGCGCCGGATCGACCCCTTGCGCGGTGAAGGCCTGCAACGGCGCACTCGTCGGGGTCGCGAGCCGGATCAACCCGTAGTCGCCGTCGAAGGTGGTTGCGTTGTAGCCCGGGAAAGCCCGCAGTTCGGCGACCGGGAGGCGGACCCCGCCGGAGGTCAACGACTGGGTGCCCACCAAGACGTTGATCGATCCGGGGGTTTCGTTGACGATGCAGTGCGCCGCGGTGAGGATCCACGACGGGTCGATCACGGTGCCACCACAGAATTGCGCTTGGTAGTTGTTCGCGTTCGAGGAGTGCACCAACGCGACCATCGACGGCCAGCTTCCCGGCGCCGCCGGTGCGCCACCGACGATCTTGGGGGATGGGGCCGGCAACGTGGTGCCTGCGCTCGGGTCCGGCTGTGCTGCCTGCGCGGGAAGGACAGCCATGGCCAACACCGTGGACATAAGGATCGATCCGACTGCGAACCGTCGATTCCACTTCGTCATGACGCCCTCTCTCGACGTTGTCCTACGCGGGTCGACGTTCGACCGGACCTGGGTCGGGTGGACCCGAGATCACCGTGAAGCTTACGAGACTCGGTGGCCAATGTCACTCGACCTCCCCAGGACAGTCGATCCGGCTCCCGACAGCCGCCTCACCAGCGGCGCCTCACACGCTGTGGCATGGTGGCCGAGTGAATGAACCGCGCGTGACCATCCGGGAAATGGACCCGGACGACATGACGATCCGGGTCGACTACTTCCTCGGCGCGACCGACGACGAACTGCACACGATGGGGGTCGACCGTGGCCTCCTCCCGACGAGGGATGACTGGCTGGCGTCACTGCGAACCGATGCTGCGCGCCCGATCGCAGAACGTGACGCCGACGGGGTGATCTGGGAACTCGGCGACGCAACGGTCGGGTTCTCGACCACGGACCGAATCGTCATCGGCCACGAGGCGTTCATGCACCTGCATGTCATCATGCCCGAGCTTCGCCGGCGAGGGCTGGGGACCCGGTTGGTGCAGCTGTCGGCACGCCACTACTTCGGGAAGTTCGGCCTCGAGGTGCTCCACTGCGAACCGAACGCGCTGAACGCCGCACCGAACCGCACCCTGCAACGGGCCGGATTCCGTTACGAGTTCTCATACGAAACGACACCGACGCCCATCAACTTCCCGCAGATCGTCACTCGCTGGACGCTGCGCCGATCCGAACTCGACGCCCGAGTTTGATGCCGCGTTCGATCCGGCGACGGCCGGAAACGAGACCCCGCGATGTTCCTGTCTGACAGAGGATGAGGCTGCGCCGAGCGCGCTGCTGAGCGACGGCGCGACTACAGGCGCTGCAACGCGGTGGCGGGTTCGATACGGGTCGCCCGGTAGGCGGGGTAGGCACCCGCGAGCAGGCCGGCAAGGATGCCGATGATCGGCGCGACGATCACGAGGCGCACGTCGAGGACGGCGGTCCAGGTTTTGGCGACGGCGATCCCGGTGGTGGCGAGCACGCCGAGAACCGCGCCGATCGTCCCGCCGACGCCCCCGACGACCGAAGCTTCGAGGAGCGTGACCGATGCGATGTGTCGAGGCCGTGCCCCCAACGCGCGCCGCAACCCGATCTCGGGGGTGCGTTCGATGACCGCGAGCAGGGTCGTGTTGGCGATCGCGACGATGCCGATCACGATCGACAATCCGGCGAGCAGCAAGATCAGCGAACTCGTCGTCCCTTCGACGCTGCGGCGCAACGTGGCGGGGTCCGGTGGAACCGAAACGGACATGTCGGTCGGATCGGTCGGTGACACCGTGTAGGTGAGCTGTCGCCCGACGACCTGCGCGGCGCCCGGGTTGGTGTCGATGAACAGCGTCGGACCGTGCCCGTTGACGGCGGCGGCGCTCCCGCTCAGCTTCGACGCCGCGACCTGGGCGTACGGGGCGATCGATCGGGCCGTCCGGGCGGGGATGATGACGCCGGTGAGCGCGCCGGGCTGTCGGGCTGATCCGCCGATGATGCCGATCACCGTGAACGGCGTGCCCTCGACGAACACCGCCGGACGATTGACCACCGTCGTGATCCCCAAGGACTGTGCCGCGATGTTGCCGAGCAACGCGACCCGGTCGGCACGGCGTTCGTTGCCTTGATCGAACCCCCGACCCTGGAGCACACGAACGCCGGTGACGTCGAGTCCGGCGGGGGTCGCTGCGTACAGCGGCATCGTTTGGGCGAATCGGTCGGCGAGGGCGGGGTCCGGGTTCGATGCGACGGTGACGCTGTCGCGTACCTGCCACGAGATGCCTGCGTGTGCGACACCGTTGATCGCGGTGACCGATCGTTCAGCGGCGATCGGGATGTTGCCGACACCGAGGTCGGACACGGTGATCTGTGTCGAGGTGACGGCGTTGAACGAATCCGAGATCCGGTTGTTCGCGGTGCCGACGATTCCCAATGTCGCAACGACCGTTCCCACGCCGAGGATCGTTCCGAGGCCCGTGAGGATCGTTCGGCCGGGTCGCAGGATCGTCGAGATCGCCGCTTCGACGAGCGCGTCGACAACTCGAAGCTTGGAACGCCCGAGCTGCATCGGGGTGCCCGACGGGCCCGCGCTTTCATCGTCGGCCCGCGTGGGGTCGTTGGTGGTCACGGCGAGACGACGCCGTCGGCGACGCTGATCGACCGGTCGGCACGCCCGGCGATTTCGCGGTCGTGGGTGACCACGAGCACGGTGAGCCCGCCAGTGTGGAGCTCATCGAGCAGGTCCAGGACCGACATCGAGGTGTCGTGGTCGAGATTGCCGGTTGGTTCATCACACAGCAGCACTTTGGGGTGCGCGGCGAGTGCTCGGGCGATCGCGACGCGTTGGCGTTCACCACCCGACAGCGTCGTGGGCATCGCACCCGCTCGGTGCCCGAGTCGGACCCGCTCGATCGCTTCACGGGCACGTTCGACCCGAGTGGCCCGTGGGATACCGGTGTACAGCATGCCGAGTTCGACGTTCTCGATGACGTTTCGGTCCGCGAGGAGATGAAACGCCTGGAAGATGAACCCGAACCAGGTGGCACGTAGCCAGGTGCGTTCGGCCTCCGACAGCGCAGCGGTATCGGTGCCGCCGATGAGGTACGCGCCCGACGTGGGACGGTCGAGCAGACCGAGCAGGTTCAACAACGTGGACTTCCCCGAACCTGACGCGCCGGTGATCGACACGAACTCCCCGGATCGGACCCGGAAGTCGGCGTCGCGCAAGGCATGCACGGGGACGGTCGTCCCGTAGGTACGACCGGCATGGTCCATGCGGAGCAGTTCGGTGCTCATCCGTTCGCCCGTGTGCCCGCACCGATCACGACGCTGTCACCGGCTGAGAGTTTCGCACCGGGCAGCGGGGTCACTTCGATGTTGCCCGACGAATCCAAGCCGACCGAAACCGGAACCTCCCGGTCGGCCGAGCCGGTCACCACCCGCACATAGGAACGGCCGTCCGGGCGGGAGAACACCGCCGAGATCGGCACGACCAGCACCTTGCCGCTGGTGCGCGCCGAGGTGACGGTGACCCGGATGTTCTGGCCGATCTCGGATTGGGGAA
The DNA here is from genome assembly GCA_018268545.1 of Actinomycetota bacterium. GTDB lineage: Bacteria > Actinomycetota > Acidimicrobiia > Acidimicrobiales > Iamiaceae > JAFDWI01. Next base: position 1,580 of record JAFDWI010000266.1, on the reverse strand, counting down.
CCGGGGGCGACGCGTCAGGGGTGATCGTGATGGTTGCTTGCGGTACGCCGCCGGATGCCTCGGGGGCAGCCCCTGCCGCGACAACCTTGGCAACGGTTCCTTTCCAGGACCCCCCGGTGATCGCATCGTCGAGTTGCGCGGGCATGCCTGGCCGCAACGCCGCCGCGTCGGCTTGCGCGATCTGGCCGGTCACCGACACGCCGCCGGTACCCAACGTGAGAACCGTCGGGGATGACGTAGCCGTCGGCGATGATGCCGCGCCGCCCGCCGGCGCGGCAGACGGACTGGTCACCGTCTGTCCGACGGCCAGAGAATCGCTCGCGACAACAACCGGGAGCTGCGCAACGAACACGACCTCACCCAGATTCACGCTCCAACTCGGCGACGCCGCTGACGGGGTGCCGCCCGGTGGTGCCGGTGGCGGCGGCAGATCAGGCCCTGGAATCGGTTGGTAGCCGAACTTGTTGTAGAGCCAGCGAACCGACCGTGACGTCCCCGCCCCGAACACCCCGGATGTGTCACCGCCGATGCCGTAGCCGAGGCGCAACAGCGCTTGTTGCAACTGGGTCACGTCGATGCCCGAATCGCCGTATTTCATCGTGCGGAACGCTGGTACGACACCTTGGAGGACGATGATCGGCCGCCCGGCGATCGATGCAAGTACGGCGCCTTCACCAACCGAGTCGCCCTGGTGTGCTTCGGTGCTGGTCACAACCGGGTTCGATCCCGAGGGAAGCTGTGGCGATGTGACCGCGAGCGCGGCGGTGGAGGACACATCTCCGCGGAACACGGTCGTTTGGGCAAGCACCCGCTCGGTCACTTTCGCCGTGATCACTGACTCAGGTGGCGCCTTCGCCGTCGCCGCGGCCTGCGTCGGTGATTGGACGTTGCGGCCGACAATGAACGCGACCGCGACGAGCACCGCGACGGCGAGAGCGAATGCGCCGACTTTCAAACCGAGATGGCGATTGCCGATGTCCGTGTTCTTTTCGGTCAATGTTCGTCCCCGTACCGGACACCGTATTGCGTGCTTAGCCGCGTGACCAACGCGTTCATCTGAGATTGGAGATCCGCGATCTGTGGAGCAAAGTCGTCGGAAAGTTGTTTGCGATAGCCGGTCCGGACCCGATCCTGCGCGTCTGCAAGTCCCTTCACACATTTCGCGTAGGTCTTCACGAGTTTGGACTGTTCGGCAATGTACTCGGCCTTTGGCAAGGCGGCGGCCTTTGCGTCGAGCGACGCGAAAAAGGCCTGTGGAGTCGTCGAGGTGATTCCGTCAGCGTCCATACAGGTGCGCCATTTCGCGGTTTCTGACCGAACTTCGGGGTTGTCTGGCAATTTTGCAAGGTCATCAGCCCACGCTTTCTGGAGTGGCGCGAGCGCATTGAGAAACGGAATGAAGGGCCGGAGTCCTTCGTTCGTGCACATGCCGATGGCAGCGCGGTACGCGGCCTGTTGATCTTTCGGCACGGCCGGATTCTGCGAGAAGTTCAGACGACCTTGTGGACCGTCGGAACCGGTCGGAATCGGGACGTCCACAGCCGTCCCAGTCTGACCCGTTGCCAAACGCGCTAAGTCCG